>NZ_JBZSYN010000175.1:0-18912 GCF_058622915.1 Thermohalobaculum sp.
AGCTGCAGCGACTTGGCCAGCCAGATCGTGCCGGTCAAAACCAGCACGAAGAACACGAACGGTCCGGCGATCTGGCGGAAGATGTAGCTGTCGAGCCGGCGCAAACGTGGCCTCCGAAACGGTCGGGCCGCCCGGCCGGGCAGGCCGCCGGATGATCGCGCCCATCATGGGTCGCCCGCGCCCGAAGGGCAAGGTCGGGCGTCTGGTCAGCGCCGGCGATCCAAGCTAGGACTCGCTGGCCAAGAGCGAACCAGCCTCCGGGAACGAGGGAGAGACAGATGACCGAGCCCGCGCCGATCCGCTTCCACAAGCAGGAGGGCCGCGACCTCGCCCGCGAGAGCGGCAACCTCGTCGTCTTCGCCGACGGCCAGGGCAAGCTGACCGCAGGAGCGAAGGCGGTGGACCGGCTGACCGGGGGCGCGCTCGGCCGCGCCGTCGCGGACCCCGCCTTCAAGGCCAGGCCGGGCACCGTGCGCGTGCTGCGCTATGCGGGCGGCGTCGCCGCCGGCGCGGTGATTCTCGCCTGCCTCGGCAAGGACCCCGACCGCGCCGCCGCGCGCAAGACCGGCGGCGCCGTGGCCAAGGCGCTGGCCGCGGGCGACGTGACGCTCGCCGCCGCCGGGGTGGGCGAGGAGGCGCTGGTCGCCGAGCTGGCGCACGCGCTGATCCTGCGCCTCTACGACTTCCGCGACTACAAGACCGCGGAGGCGGACGACGACGCCGGCAACGGCGCCGGCAACGGCCCCCCGCGCAAGCGCACGATCCATCTGCTCGCCGCCAACCCCCAGGCGGCGCGCCGCGCCTTCGCGCCCTTCGCCGCGCTGGCCGAGGGCATCTTCTTCACCCGCGACCTGGTCAACGAGCCGGCCAACCGCCTGACCACCGACGAGTTCGCCAGGCGCCTGCAGGGGCTGGAGAAGCTGGGCGTCGAGGTCGAGGTGCTGGGCGAGGCCCGGCTCGGCAAGCTGGGCGCGGGCGCGCTGCTCGCCGTGGGGCAGGGCTCGGACAACGAATCCAAGCTCGTGATCATGCGCTGGAACGGCGGCCGGAAGAAGCAGGCGCCGCTGGCGCTGGTGGGCAAGGGCGTGATCTTCGACACCGGCGGCATCTCGATCAAGCCCGCCGCCGGCATGGAGGAGATGACCATGGACATGGGCGGCGCCGGGGTGGTCTCGGGCGTCATGCGCACGCTGGCCGCGCGCAAGGCCAAGGCCAACGTGGTCGGCATCGTCGGGCTGGTCGAGAACATGCCCGACGCCCGCGCCCAGCGCCCCGGCGACATCGTCAAGTCCATGAAGGGCGACACCATCGAGGTGATCAACACCGACGCCGAGGGCCGCCTGGTGCTGGCCGACGCGCTTTGGTACGCGCAGCGCACCTGCAAGCCCGCGGCGATGATCGACCTGGCCACGCTCACCGGCGCCGTGATCATCGCGCTCGGCCACCACCGCGCCGGCTTCTACGCCACCGACGACGGCTTCGCCGCCGAGTTCGCCGCCGCCGCCGAGGCCGCCGGTGACGCCGCCTGGCGCCTGCCGCTGGGCAAGCCCTATGCCGACCAGCTCAAGTCGCGCCTGGCCGATATCAAGAACACCGGCGGCCGCGCCGCCGGCTCGGTCACCGCGGCCGAGTTCCTGCACCGCTTCGTGCGCGACGGCGTGCCCTGGATCCACATCGACATCGCCGGGGTGACGCTGGCCTCGGGCGGCACCGACCTCGCGCCCAAGGGTGCCACCGGCTGGGGCGTGGCGGCGCTCGACCAGCTCGTGCGGACCAAGCTCGAGGGTTGAGCCGGGTGGCGGAGGTCCGCTTCTACCACCTGACCGAGCGCCCGCTCGAGGCGGTGCTGCCGGTGATGCTCGAGCGCAGCCTGGCGCGCGGCTGGCGCGCCGTGGTGCGCGGCACCGACGAGGGCCGGCTCGAGGCGCTGTCGCGCGCGCTGTGGACCTGGCGCGACGACGGCTTCCTCGCCCACGGCACGCCCGCGGACGGCAGGCCCGGGCGCCAGCCGGTCTGGCTGTCGTGCGAGCGGGCCAACCCGAACCGGGCCAACGCGCTGTTCCTCGTGGACGGCGCCGAGGCGGAGCCGGACGAGCTCGCCGCGATGGAGCTTTGCGCGATCCTGTTCGACGGCCTCAACCCCGAGGCGGTCGCGCAGGCCCGCGCCCAGTGGCGCGCGGTCGCCGGCGCCGGGCTGACCGCGGTCTACTGGGCCCAGGACGCCGGCGGCGGCTGGACCAGGCGCGCCGAGTCGAACCCGGGCTGAAATTCCGCCGGCCGGCGCGCCCCGCGCCGCGCTATTTGCCCGCCGGCGCGATCTGCCACACCATGGTGACGTGGGCGCTCACCTCGACCTGGCCGCGCTCGACCGGCACATTGGCCGCCTCGGCGCGCATCGCCATCACGCCCTGCATCGGCCGCACCACGCCGCCGCCCTCGTGGATCGAGAGCACGCGCACGAGCCGCACGCCGGCCGCCTCGGCCAGCACGCCGGCGCGGCGCCTGGCGTCGGCCACGGCGCGGCGGCGCGCCTCGTCCGACTTGGCCGTGTCATCGGCAAGGCCGAAGCCGATCGAGTCGATCCGGTTCGCGCCGACGCGGACCACCCGGTCGAGCAGCTGGCCCAGCGAATCGAGCTTGCGCACGGTCACCGTCACAATGTTCGCCACGTGGTAGCCCACGATCCGGGGCGGCTCGCCGGGCTGGGTGCGCTGCCTGTCGGCATAGCGCGGCTGCACGCTCAGCTGCCCGGTCTGGATGTCCTTCGCCGCCACGCCCCCGGCCTTGAGCGAGTCGATCATCCGGGTCGCCTTGTCGTTGTTCTCGGCCATGGCCTGGGCGGCGGTCTTGCCGTCCGTCTCGACGCCGATGCGAATCGTGGCGATGTCGGGCGCGGTGCGCACCGTGCCCGCGCCTGTCACCGTCAGCGTGGGCGTGGCCTCGCCGGCGGGCGCGGGGCTGGCCGCCATGGTCAGGGGCATCGCCAAGGCCAGCGCCAAGGCCAGCGCCAGCGCCCCAAACAGTCCTCGCATCTTCGATCCTCCCCTCGATCAGCATCGCGGCACCGCACATGCTATAGCACGAAACGCGAATGCCGCCCCGTCGCCGGGGCGGCATCCAGATCGAGCGTCCGGTTGGACGCGTGCGCCGTGCGCGTCAGCCCGCGGCCAGCGACAGCGTCACGAAGTGCTGGTTGCCGTTGTGCGAGACCAGCACCAGCACCGACTTGCGCTTCTCCTTGCGGGCCTGCGCGACGGCCTTGTCGAGATCGCCGACCGTGCTGACCTGGTCCTGGTTCACCGCCACGATCACGTCGCCCGGCTGCACGCCACTGTTGGCCGCCTCGCCGTTGGGCGTCACGCCGGTGACGACGAGCCCGCCATCGCCCGGCCGCACGCTCATGCCCAGCGCGCCCTGGCCGCTGCTCGTCGGCTGGTTCGTCTCGGCGCTGGCGACCTTCTCGTTCTGCCGCTTCATCTTGGCGACGGTGACGTTCAGCGTCTTGGTCTCGCCCGAGCGCCAGACCTTCACCTGGGTCTCGGTGCCGGGCTTGGTGTCGGCCACCGCGGTGGTCAGGTCGCGCAGGGTGTCGATCTTCTTGTCGCCGAACTTCTCGATCACGTCGCCGGTCTTGATCCCGGCATGGGCGGCGGGGCCGTCCTTCTGCACGCTGGCGACCAGCGCGCCGCGGGCGTGGTTCAGGCCCAGGCTGTCGGCCACGTCACGGGTCACCGGCTGGATACCGACGCCCAGCCAGCCGCGCTCGACATAGCCCTTCGAGACCAGCGACGCGACCACCTCGCGTGCCATGTTCGAGGGGATGGCGAAGCCGATGCCGATATTGCCGCCCGAGGGCGAGAGGATCGCGGCGTTTACGCCGACCACCTGGCCCTTCTCGTTGAGGAGCGGCCCGCCCGAGTTGCCCTTGTTGATCGGGGCGTCGACCTGCAGGAAGTCGTCATAGGGCCCCGAGTGCAGGTTGCGCCCGCGCGCCGAGACGATACCGGCGGTCACCGTGCCGCCCAGGCCGAACGGGTTGCCGATGGCCAGCACCCAGTCGCCCACCTGGGTGGTCTCGGAGTCGCCCCAGGGCAGCGTCGGGAAATCGTGCTTGCCCTTGATGCGGATCACCGCGATGTCGGTCTTCTGGTCGGTGCCGACCAGCTTGGCCGGGTACTCCTTGCCGTTCTGGGTCACCACGGTGATCTTGTCGGCGTTGCCGACCACGTGGTTGTTGGTCACGATCAGCCCGGACTTGTCGATGAAGAAGCCCGAGCCCAGCCCCATCTCATGGGGCGCCGGCTGGGCATTGCCACCCTGGTCGCCGGGCATGTTCGGGACGCCGCCGAAGAAGCGCTTGAAGAACTCGCGCAGCTGCGGGTCCTGGAACGGGAACGGCTGCAGGCTTCCCGCCGGCGCCGTGGTCTCCACCTTGACCGTGACCACCGCGGGCAGGGCGGTCTTGGCCTCCTGCGCGAAGGAGGGGATGTCGGTGGCCCTGGCCTGCGCCGTCAGCGCCGGAACCGGCGCCAGCGGGGCGGCCAGGGTCAGCGCGCCGAAAATCATCAATGCGTTGCGAAGTCTTGTCGATTTCATCGGAGGCTCCTTTTTGGGTCCTCGAGTGCACACCTGCCGCGCGCCCCATCTGCGCACGGCCCATTCACAGGTAGGGCGGTGTCCCGCGCCTTGAAGGGCACTAAAGCAACGTGAAAAAATCGTCACACTGACGTGATGCGGGCGAAATGATTGTGCCCGGCGCGATTTCCGCGCAATCTGCCGGGCGACCCGGGGCGGGCAGGGAGAGGGACATGCAGGACATCGGTGTGATTGGCATCGCGATCGTCGTTCTCGTGGTGTTCGCGGTCATCGTCGTCAGCCGGGCGGTGCGTGCGGTGCCGCAGGGCGAGAACTGGACCATCGAGCGCTTCGGCCGCTACACGCGCACGCTCGAGCCGGGGCTCAGGTTCATGGTGCCGCTGATCGAGCGCGTCGGCGCGCGCATCAACATGATGGAGTCGCTGCTCGACATCACCGGCCAGGAGGTCATCACCCGCGACAACGCCATGGTGCACGCCGACGCGGTCGCCTTCTACCAGGTGATCAGCGCCGCGCAGTCGGCCTACGAGGTGCGCGAGCTCGAACGCGCCATCGAGAACCTGACCATGACCAACATCCGCACGGTGATCGGCGCCATGGACCTCGACGACGTGCTGTCGAACCGCGACCTGATCAACTCCAAGCTGCTGCACGTGATCGACGAGGCCGCGCATCCCTGGGGCGTCAAGGTCACCCGCGTCGAGATCAAGGACCTGCGCCCGCCCGCCGACATCGTCGAGGCCATGGGCCGCCAGATGAAGGCCGAGCGCGAGAAGCGCGCCGAGATCCTCGAGGCCGAGGGCCTCAAGCAGGCCGCCATCCTCAAGGCCGAGGGCGTGCGCGAGAGCCAGATCCGCGAGGCCGAGGGCCGCCGCCAGGCCGCCTTCCTCGACGCCGAGGCGCGCGAGCGCCAGGCCGCGGCCGAGGCCAAGGCCACCGACATGGTCTCGCGCGCCATCGCCGAGGGCGACGTGCAGGCGATCCAGTACTTCGTGGCGCAGAAATACGTCGAGAGCCTGCGCGAGCTGGCCGCCTCGCCCAATGCCAAGACCATCCTGATCCCGCTCGAGGCCGCGGGCATCGCCGGCTCGGTCGCCGGCGTCGCCGAGCTCCTGAAGGCGGGCGGCGGGCGCGAGGCGCGCTAGGGCCGATGCTCGAAGTGGACTTCTTCGCCTTCCTCGACGGCGCCTCGCCCTGGTGGTGGATCGCCACCGCGCTGGTGCTCGGCGCCGTCGAGATCGTCACCCTGACCTATTTCATGCTCTGGCTCGGGCTGGCGGCGTTCAGCGTCGGCCTCATCCTCATGGCGGTGCCCGCGCTCACCGGCACCATGCAGCTTCTCGCCTTCGGTGTGCTCGCGCTGGTCTACACCGCGCTGGGCTGGGCCTGGGTGCTGCGCCGCCAGCGCGCCGAGGGCGCGCCGGCGCTGAACCGCCGCGCCGCGTCGCTGGTCGGCCGCCAGGCGGTGGTGGCCGAGCCCTTCCGGGCCGGTCTCGGCCGGGTCGATGTCGACGGCATCCGCTGGCGCGCCCGCCTGGCCGAGGGCGCCGCGCCCCCGCACGAGGGCGCCGAGCTCACGATCTGCGCTGCCGACGGCACGACGCTGGTGGTCACCTCTTCACGTTGAATCGAAGAAGATTTCGCCAAGGCCATGGAAAAAACACTGAATCCGCGCATAATCGGTTCATGAGCTCGCGCCTTTTCTCCCTGCCCGCCCCGGTTCGGGCGCTGGCGGTGCCGCTGCTCGCGGCCGGCCTCTCCGCGCTCGCGGGGCGCGCCGCGGCGCAGCAGCCGATCACCTGCGGCCAGCTCTACCAGGTCCAGCCCGGCGACACGCTGCACTCCATCGCGCTGCAGGCTTACGGAAACGGCAACTATCTGGCGATCTTCGACGCCAACCGCGACCTGCTGCCCAGCGCCACGCGCATCGCCGTGGGCGAGCAGTTGCTGGTCCCCTGCCTCGACGGCAAGGGGCCGCAGACCCGCGCCGAGGTCGTCGCCGCCGGCAGCCCGGCCGGTGCAGCGGCGTCGGGTCAGGCGGGGTCGGCTCAGGCGGGCTCGGCTCAGGCGGGCTCGGCTCAGGTGGCCGAGACCACGGCCTCCACCCCCTCGGCGTCCGATCTTGCCACCGCGCTCGCCGCCATTCCGCCCGACCGCCCGATCCGGGTGCTCACCGGACCCGACTTCACGCCCTTCGTCGACCCCTCGCTGCCCGGCGGCGGGCTCGCCACCGAGCTGGTCCGCCTCGCGCTCGAGCAGGCCGCCTTCGGCCGGCCCTACCGCATCGCCATCGCCAGCAACTGGACCGGGCAGCTCGACCTGCTGGCCCAGGGGGACTTCGACCTGGGCTTTCCCTGGTACAAGCCGGACTGCGCGCGCGCCGCCAGCCTCGGTCCCGCGATGCAGCGCGAGTGCAAGGACTTCCTGTTCTCCCGGCCGCTGTTCGACGTCGAGATGGCCTGGTATGTGCGCGCCGGCGACCCGCTGGCCAAGGCCACCGACGCGCAGGCGCTGCTCGGGCACCGGCTGTGCCGCCCCGCGACCTACTTCACCTTCGACCTCAAGCAGCAGGGGCTGGTGCCGCCCGCAGCGACGCTGGTGTTCCCCAAGAAGCCCGAGGACTGCTTCGTGCTGCTCCAGGCCGGCGTGGTGGACGCGGTCAGCCTGGCGCGCGTGGTGGCCGGGCCCGAGATCTCGCGCCTCGGCCTCGACGGCAAGGTGGCCGAGGCCCCCGACCTCGCCTCGGTCGAGACGCTGCACGTGATCGCGCCCAAGTCCAGCGCACAGGCGCGCACCTTCCTCGCCACCTTCAACGCCGGGCTGGCCGACCTCAAGCAGTCGGGCCGCTGGTTCGAGGTGGTCTCGCACCAGCTCGGCGCCTTCGGCGTGTCGCTGCGCTGAGCGCGCGCCGCGCGCCGCCGGCGCCCCAGCCACGGAGGGCTGCATGAGGACCAACCGCATGAAGGCGCTGATCGCCGAGGGCCGGCCGGCGCTCGGCTGCTCGGTGATGATCCCCTCGGCCCAGGTGGTCGAGATGCTCGGCCATGCCGGCTTAGACTGGGTGCTGATCGACATGGAGCACGGCACCATCGGGCTCGAGTCCGCCGAGTTGATGGTCATGGCCGCCGAGGCCGCCGGGATCACGCCGATCATCCGCCCGCGCTCGAATGCCCCCGCCGAGATCACCGCCGCCATGGACCGCGGCGCCATGGGCGTGCAGGTGCCCCATGTCAACAGCGCGGCCGATGCCCGCGCCGCGGTCGCGGCGGTCAAGTTCGGCCCCGGCGCCATGCGCGGGCTCGCGGCCGGCACCCGGCCCGACGGCTACGGCCTGGGCGGCCGCATGGACGAGTTCGCCGCCGCCGCCAACGCCCAGAGCCTGGTCTGCGTGCAGATCGAGCACGCAGCCGCCGTGGCCAATATCGACGAGATCCTGACCGTCGCGGGGGTCGACGTGTTCTTCATCGGCCCCTCGGACCTGTCGCAGTCCATGGGCCATCCGGGCGATCCCAAGGCGCCGCCGGTCAAGCAGGCGATCGACGCCACGCTGGCCCGCATCGTCGCCGCGGGCCGCACGCCGGGCCTGCCCGCCACGGCCGAGACGCTGGAGGGCGTGCTCGCCGCGGGCGCCCGCTACGTCTACACCCACCTGCCAAAGCTCCTTGGCCTCGGCGCCCGCGCCTTCCTCGCGCCCGCCCGCCCCTAGCCGCCCAGCTTGCTTACCCGCGTGCGCTCGAGATCGGCCTTGGCGGCGCGGCGCAGCCACTGCATGAAGGCCTTGAGCGGCTCGCGCACCGGGCCTGGCCGGCGCACCAGGTAATAGCCCGCCCGCATGTCCTGCGCCTCGCTCTCGAACAGCGAGACCAGCCGCCCCGAGCGCAGGTCCTCCTCGACGAACAGCCGTGTCGCGGCGCCCACGCCCTGGCCCTCGCGGATCGCCGGCAGCATCATGTAGCCGGGCAGGTGGGTGATGTTGTGCTTGTGCCCGACCGGCACCCCGTGGGCGGCCAGCCAGATGTCGAACTCGTCGGTGCCCTGCTGCATCAGCCAGGGCAGCCGGGCGATGTCGGCCGGGGTCTCGAGCCGCACCCCCTCGACCAGCTTGCGCGCCGCCACGATGACGAAGCGCGAGGGGATGAAGGGCTCGGCCTCCACCCCCGCCCAGCCGCCGGCGCCATAGCGGATGGCGAGGTCGTAGTCCTCGCGGCGCAGGTCGACGCGCCCCGGGGTGGGGTTGAGCATCAGCTCGATGTCGGGGTGCTCGGCGCGGAACTCGCCCAGCCGCGGCATCAGCCAGTTGGCCGCGAACATCGGCGTCAGCGTGACCCTGAGCGGCAGGTCGCTCGACATCTCGACTAGCTCGGCCACCGCCTCGCGCATGCGGCCGAAGCCCTCCACCAGCCCCGCCGCCAGCCGCGCCCCCTCGGGCGTCAGCTCCAGCCCGCGCGGGTGGCGGATCACCAGCGTCACCCCCAGCTCCTCTTCCAGCCGGCGCACCTGCTGGCCCACCGCCACATGGGTCACGTTCAGCTCGCGCCCGGCGGCGCTGAAGCTCAGGTTGCGGGCCGCGGCCTCGAAGGCGCGCAGGGCCGAGAGCGGGGGCAGGCGAGGCGAGTCCATCTGTAACTCCTGATTACAGGTGAAAACTATTCCTGATTCGCCGCGACAGGTCAAAAAACAGTAGCATGCGACTAAATCCTTACGACCGATGGAGGGCCGAAATGTTGAGCACTCTTGCAAGCAGCTTCATGACCGCCAGCCGCATGGACGGCTTCGCCTATGCGGCCGCGCCGGCCGCGGCGTCCGCCCCCGCGCGCGCCCGCGCGCACTGGTTCGCCGCGATCGTCCGGCGCACCGCCGGCTGAGGCCTGCCGACACCCGACAGAATCTCCCTGCCGCTCCCGCGCCGGCGTGCTATCGTCCCGGTGCGCGCCCCCTTGCGCGCCTCGGGATAGGTGCCGGCGGGGAGGGCACTGAATGGCGCGGCGCTGGATCATTCTCGCGGCCCTGACGCTGGCGCGCACCGCGATGGCCTTCCAGTTCCAGTCGATCGCGGCGGTGGGGCCCGACCTCACCGGCGGGCTCGGCATCAGCTACGCCGCGCTCGGCACGCTGATCGGCCTCTACCTCCTGCCCGGCGCCGCCGTCGCCTTCCCCGGCGGCTGGCTCGGCCAGCGCTTTGGCGACAAGCGCATGGTGCTGGCCGCCCTGGCGCTGATGATCGCGGGCGGCGTGCTCACCGGACTGGCTGAGGGCATGCCGGCGCTGATGGCGGGCCGGCTGGTCTCGGGCATCGGCGGCGTGGTGATGAACGTGCTGCTGACTAAGATGGTCGCCGACTGGTTCGGCGCCGCCGAGCGGGTCACCGCCATGGGCTTCCTGATCGTCAGCTGGCCGCTCGGCATCTCGCTGGCGCTGGTGCTGCTGCCGGCGCTCGCCGGCGCCTTCGGCTGGTCCGCGGCGATGTTTGCCACGGCGGGCGCGGCGGGGGCCTGCCTCGTGCTCGTCGCGGCGCTCTACCAGGCCCCGCCCGGCGCGGCGCAGCAGGGCGCGGGCACGCTCAGGATCGGCCTCGGCCGGCACGAGCTGGTGCTGGCCATCCTCGCCGGGCTGGTCTGGTCGCTCTACAATGTCGGCCTGATCAGCGTGCTGGGCTTCGGCCCGAATTTCCTGGTGGCGCGCGGCGCCGGCCCGGTTCCGGCCGCCGCCACCGTCAGCCTGGTCAGCTGGCTGATCATGCCCAGCCTGGTGCTGGGCGGCTGGCTCGCGGCGCGCCTCGGCCGGCCCGACCGGCTTATGGCCGGCTGCCTGGTCGGCGTCACGGCGCTGATCTGGCTGTTGCCCGCGACCGGCACCGCCATGCTGCCCTTTGCGCTGATCGGGCTGGTGTTCGGCCCGCCGGCGCCGCTCATCGTCACGCTGCCGGCCGAGGTGGTCCGGCCCGAGAACCGCGGCCCCGGCATGGGCGTCTTCTACACCTGCTACTATCTGGGCATGGCGCTGATCGCGCCGCTCGCCGGGCTGTCGCGCGACCTCACCGGCGTGGCCGCGGCGCCGCTGTGGTTCGCCGGCGCCATGCTCTTGGCCTCGCTCGCCTCGCTGGCGGTGCTGCGCGTCGTGCAGCGCCGCGCGCCCGGCGCCGTCGCGGCCGCGGCCGAGTGAGGCTCTACCCCGCCCCGGTCTCGGCCGCCACCAGCGCCTCGTAGAGCCCGCTCAGCCGCTCGGTCAGCGGGCCCGGCACCGCGTAAGGCCGCCCGTCGATTTCGGCCACCGGCGTCAGCCCGCCGAACGAGCCGGTGAGGAACGCCTCCTCGGCGCCATAGGTCTCGACCAGCGAGAAGTTGCGCTCGAGCGCCCGAATGGCGTTGCCGCGCGCCAGGCGCAGCACGTTGGCGCGCGTGATGCCGTTCATGCAGTAGTCGCCGGTCGAGGTCCACAGCTCGCCCCGGCGCACAATGAAGAAGTTGCAGCCGTTGGTGGTGTTGACGAAGCCCAAGGGGTCCAGCATCAGCGCCTCGTCCGCCCCCGCCTTGAGCGCCTGGATGCCGGCCAGGATGCAGTTCAGCTTCGAGTGCGAATTGAGCTTGGGGTCCTGGGACAGCGGCAGCCCGCGGTGGATCGGCACCGTGGCCAGCCGCACGCCGCGGCGCTTCAGCTCGCCGGCCGGCGCCGAATGCTCCAGGATGATCACCACGGTCGGGCCGTCGCGCGCCAGCCGCGGGTCCTGGAAGGGGCGCGCGCGCACCCCCCGCGTCACCATCAGCCGCGCATGGCCGCCGTCGCGCATGCCGTTGGCCTCGGCGGTGGCGTCCAGCGCCGCCCTCAGCCCGGCCCGGTCCATGCCGATGTCGAGGTCGATGGCGCGCGCCGCCTCGAACAGGCGGTCGAGATGCGCGTCGAGAAAGGCCCAGCGCCCGTTCTTCAGCCGCACCCCCTCCCAGATCCCGTCGCCCATGAGAAAGCCCGAGTCATAGACCGGGACCAGCGCCTCGGCGCGCGGCACGATGCGGCCGTTGAGATAGATCAGGATGCCCGCGTTGCGCGGGTCCTCGGCGGCGTCGTGGGTCGAGATGTGTGGCTGGGGCATCGCTGGTCTCTCCGATTCGGCGGCCCGGCCATCTCACCCCGGCCGCGCCCGGCGCGAAAGGGGCTTATCCTTTTGGCGGCGTGGGGCTGGGCGGAGTCGGTCTGGGCGGCGCCAGCCTCGGCGCGGCGCCGATCGACACCGGGCCCAGCCAGACGCGCCCGCCCTGCAGCCGCAGCGTCGCGTCCAGCCGGTCGGGATTGCCCGACAGCCGCGCCAGGAGCCCCAGCGCGCCCTCGACCGCCTTGGCCATCTCGGGGGCGATGGCGCCGCCGCGCTTTGCCATGTCGACCAGCGCGCGCCAGTGCTCGGCGCTGATGGCCAGCCGGCCCACCGGATAGCCGCGGGCGTCCACCTTGATGTGGCCCGACAGCGACAGCCGCACCTGGCCCCATTCCAGGCTGGCCTGGCGCACCCTGGCCTCGACCAGCCCGATGCGGCCGTGCTCGATCAGCCGGCGGTCGAGCGGGCGGTCGAACACTGCCATGCCGTCGACCGACAGCTGCGTCACCTCGCTCCCGGCGACGCCCAGCGGGTCAAGGCGCGCCACCAGCGGCTGGGGCAGCCGCAGCCGCCCGGCGTCGATCATCACGTCATAGCCCGGGTCGTTGCTGTGCGCCTCCAGCCGGGCGCGCAGCGACTTCGCCGCCGCCGTCCAGCCCGACTGCGCCGCGACCTCCAGCCCCGCGGTGTCGAGCTCCGCCTCGATCAGCCCCAGCCGCTTGTCCGGGCGCAGCCGAAGCCGCGCGCCCAGCTCGCTGGCCGTGATCTCGGTGTGCTCGCCGGGCACCGCGAAGCTCTGGCGCCCCGGCCAGGTCACCTCGAAGCGCGTGGGCGAGATCGGCCCGCTGGCGACGCGCAGCCACGGCGCTGCCCAGGCCCAGCCGGCCTTTGGATCGGCCAGCCGGATCTGCGAAATCTCGCGCACCAGCCGGAACGGATAGCCGCCCAGCCGGATCGCCCCGTGCTCGGCTTGCCAGCCGGAAGCGGCGCGGTCCCTGAACCAGTGCGCCAGCGCCTTCTCCTGGCCCTGCGCAACCGCGTACCACCAGCCGCTCCAGGCGATCACGCCCAGGATCAGGCCGGTGGACAGCACCCTGAGAAAGCGTCTCACGCCCGCGCTCCCTTTGCCACCCGGCGGCGCCACGTTATAGGACGGGGCGGCAAGCGCAATCACCGGCGCAATCACCGGCGCAATCACTGGCGCAATCACTGGCGCATTCACCGCGCTATCACGGGCGCGGCACCTGCGCGGCACCTGCGCGGCAACGGGGCAGCAAGGTGGCGGAAAGGGGCGGGCGCGGTCAATGGCGGGTTTCTGGGTCTTCGCCTACGGCTCCCTGATGTGGATGCCGGGCTTCGAGGTGGCCGAGTCCCGCCTCGCCCGGCTGCCCGACTACCGCCGCGCCTTCGCGCTCAGCTCGGTGCACTACCGCGGCACGCCCGAGCGCCCGGGGCTCGTGCTCGGGCTCGACTGGCGCCCCGGCGCGCAGTGCATCGGCATGGCGCTCCGGGTCGACGAGGCCGGCGCCGACGAGGTGCGCCACTACCTCGCCAGCCGCGAGCTGGTCAGCCGCGCCTATTTCGAGGTCATGCACCGCGCCACGCTGTTGTGCGACGGCCCCGGCCAGGGCGAGCCGGTCGAGGCGCTGTGCTACATCCTCGACCGCACCCACCCGCAATATGCCGGCGGGCTGGGGCTCGACGAGCAGGCCGCCATCATCGCCCGGGCCGAGGGACCCTCGGGCCCCAACCGCGACTACCTGTTCCGCACCGTCGAGCGGCTCCACGACATGCGCATCGAGGACCCCGAGATCGCCGAGCTCGCCCGCCTGGTGCGCGCCCGCACCGGGTGAGCCGCCCCCGCCACCCTGCGCGTTGACGGCCCGGGCCCCGGCCTCACCTTTAGGCCCGGGAGCATCACCAACCCTGACGAGGAGGACTGCATGCCCGCACCCGTCAAGATCCTCGCGCTCTCCGGCGCCCTGCGCCGGGGCTCCTTCAACACCGCGCTGGCGCGCGCCGCCGCCGAGGTGGCGGGCGAGGGCGTCGAGCTCGACGTCGCCACGCTGCACGGCATCCCCGTCTACGACGGCGACGTGGAGGAGAGCGAAGGCATCCCCCAGGCGGTGGAGGCGCTCAAGCAGCGCATCGTCGCCGCCGACGGGCTCCTGCTCGCCACGCCCGAGTACAACAACAGCGTCCCCGGCGCGCTCAAGAACGGCATCGACTGGCTCTCGCGCCCGCCCAGGGACATCGCCCGCGTCTTCGCCGACCGCCCCGTCGGCGTGATCGGCGCGACCACGGGCGCCTTCGGCACCGAGCGCGCCCAGGTCGCCTGGCTGCCGGTCTTGCGCACGCTCAGGATGCGCCCCTGGTTCGGCGCCCGGCTCATGGTCTCGCGCGCCGGCAGCGTCTTCGCCGAGGACGGCACGCTGAGCGACGCCGACGAGCGCCAGAAGCTGGCCGAGTTCGTCGCCGGCTTCACCGCCTTCATCCGCGCGGGCAAGCCCGGCTGAGCGCCGCCCGCGCCGCCCGCCCCGACGCCCGGATATCTCCCGCCCGCCGGGCTGCATCGCGGCCCCGGCGAGGCGTGGCGAGGGGTGGCGAGGGGGTCATGAATCCCCTTTCGGCCGCGGTAAATTTGTGCATATGTTGGGCACTCAGGGGGGACTGCTAAGGCTGGCTTGCGCGCCACGGGGCAGCGTCGTGGTGCTGCGCAAGTCGGTCAGGGGCCGGTCGCATTGGTCAGCGGCCGGATCGGAGGTCTATGAGCGAGAACCCTGAGGGCTACGGCCGGCGCCAGTACCTGCCCCCTGCCGGCGAGCGGCCCGCGCAAAAGGCGCCGCGCCGCAGGCGGTGGAGCGTGCTCCCGGGCGAGGAGGAGCACCGCCACCTCGTCGCAATCGTCAACGCCTCGCGCGACGCCATCTGGAGCTGGAAGTCGGACGGCGCCATCGTGTCGTGGAACGCCGAGGCCGAGCGGCTGTTCCAGTACAGCGCCGAGGAGATCATCGGGCGCCCGGTCTTCACCCTGATCCCGCCCGAACGGCACGAACACGCCCGCGCCGCCATGAGCAGCCTGCTCGAGGGCAAGGGGTTCGGCCAATACGAGGAGCTGCGGCAGCGCAAGGACGGCGAGCGCATCCCGGTCGAGCTCACGGTTTCGCCGATCCTCGATGACGAGGACCGCGTGATCGGGGCGGCGACGATCTGCCGCGACATCACCGCGCGCCAGCAGGCCGAGCGCGCCAGCCAGCGGCTCGCCGCCATCGTCGATTCCTCCAACGACGCCATCGTGGCCAAGGATCTCGACGGCGTCATCACCAACTGGAACGGCGGGGCCGAGCGCCTGTTCGGCTACCGGGCGGACGAGGTGGTGGGCCAGCCGGTCACCATGCTCATCCCGCCCAGCCACCGCCACGAGGAGACCCGCATCCTCGCCTGCATCCGCCGCGGCGAGCGCGTCGAGCCGTTCGACACGGTGCGCCGGCGCAAGGACGGCAGCCTGGTGGACGTGTCGCTCACAATCTCGCCGATCCGGGACGCGCGCGGCCAGATCGTCGGCGCCTCGAACATCACCCGCGACATCACCGAGCGCAAGAGGGCCGAGCAGGTGCGCCGGCTTCTGACCGGTGAGCTCAAGCACCGGGTCAAGAACACGCTCGCCGTGGTCCAGGCCATGGCCAACCAGACCTTCAAGGACGTGCCCGAGGCGTCGGAGGCGCTCAGGATCTTCGGCGGGCGCATCGCCGCCATGGCGGCCGCGCACGACGCGCTGATCCGCGAGAGCTGGGAGCGGGCGTCGCTCGCCGAGCTGGTCGATCGGGTGATCGAGACCGCCGGCCAGGGCGCCCGCGTCACGGTCGAAGGCCCCCCGGTGACACTCGAGCCCAGGGCGGCCGTGACCGTCGGGCTGGCGCTGCACGAGCTGTGCACCAACGCCATCAAGTACGGTGCGCTGTCGCGCCCCTCAGGCACCGTCGCCGTCAGCTGGAGCGTGACGCCCGGGCCCGGGCCGCGCCTGTCGCTGAGCTGGCAGGAGCGCGGCGGGCCGCCGGTCTCGCGCCCGGCCCGCCGCGGCTTCGGCATGATGATGCTCGAGCAATTCCTGGCGCAGTATCTCGAAGGCGAGGTCTCGGTCGAGTTCCGCCCCGAGGGCCTGACCTGCGACATCCGCCTCGCGCTGCCCAGTGCCGAGCAGGGCCTGGAGGCCGTGTCGGCGCAAGGTTGATTGCACCCCCGGCTGACTGCACCCCCGGCTGACTGCAACCCCGGCTGACTGCACCCCCGGCTGACTGCAACCCCGGCTGACTGCAACCCCGGGCGCCGGTCGCTGCGACCTGTCCTCGCCGGGTCCGGACCGGCCCGTCGGGGGCGGTGCGGCGTGCCCGCCGACTCTTATAGAAGACATGTATGAGTTACCGCGAAATTAACCTTACACACGGTCGAGGACGACTTTCGTTGCATTCCCGGATTTCAAATCCGGAAATATCGCCCTCGCGCCGGCGCCTCGCGCAGCGAAGAATTTCGCGCAATGTCCCGGGTCAGGTCTCGCGCCAGATCAGCACCCGGATCGGCGTCGGCCCGTTCGCGCCGGTCGCCGGGTTGAGCTCCTCGGGGCAGTTCGACAGCACCGCCAGCACCGGCATCTCGGCCAGCAGGTCGACGTAGTCGCCGGGCCGCGAGCGGCTTTGCCCGATCGCCGCGGCGCCGTCCGCGCCGACCGGCACGTGCATGAAGAAATTGACGTTGGGCACGATGTGCTCGGGCCCCAGCCCGTGCCGGGCCAGCTCGCGCTCGAAATTGCGCTGGCAGCACTCGGCGCAGTGCCGGCCATAGCGCACCAGGTCCAGCTCGAAGCCGCAGCAGCCGAAGATCGTGTCGTGCCGGCCTACGCTGTCGGCGGTCACTGTCATCATCGGCCGCGCCCGGCTCGAGCGCAGCACCGAGCCCGGCCCGATATAGATGTTGCCGGGCACCTTGATGGTGTTCGGCGCGTGGTAGCGCTCGGCCGGATCGCCGGCGTTGTAGCACAGGAAATCGACCGCCTGGGCGCCCTCGAGGTCGATCAGCCTGAGCGTCTCGCCGGCCTCGACGCGGCCGCTCCAGCCCGCCCGCGGCGGCACCGTGTGGTCGAGCCTGATCGCACCTCGGGGCAGGGGAACGGGAGCCATGACGCACCTCTCCGGTTGACCGCGCGGGGGCGACGGTAGATGAGGGACGGCCGGGCGGTCCAGCTTGGAATGGGGAGAGCGGCGTGAGCGAGCACGCGCATCGCATCGAGGCGCTCAAGGGCCATGCCGCCATGCTGGCCTTCGCGGTGTGCATCTCGGGCTCGTTCTCGCTGGGCAAGCGGGCGGCGCCGTTTCTCGACCCGGCGGCGCTCAACGCCATCCGCTTCGCGCTCGGCGGGCTCCTGCTGGCGCCGCTGGCGCTGCCGAAGCTGCGGCGGTGGCACCTGCGGTCGGCCTGGCGCTATCCGGTGCTGGGCGGGGTCTTCTCGGTCTACTTCTTCCTGATGTTCGTGGCGCTGCGGCTGACCGATCCGGTGTCCACCGCCGCCGTCTTCACGCTCACGCCGCTGATGGCCGCGGTGTTCGGCTGGATCCTGCTGCGCCAGGTCACCACGCCGCGCATCGCGCTCAGCCTCGGCCTGGCCGCCGCCGGGGCGGTGTGGGTCATTTTCCGCGCCGACATCGACCGGATCCTCGCCTTCGACCTCGGCCCCGGCGAGCTGATCTTCCTCCTCGGCTGCGCCTTCCATGCCTTCTACACCCCCCTGGTGCGCCGGCTGAACCGGGGCGAGCCGGTCAGCGTGTTCACCTGGGGCACGATCCTGTCGGGCGCGGTGCTGCTCGGCCTTGCCGGCGCGCCGGCGCTGGCGCGTACCGACTGGGCGGCGCTGCCCGGCATCGTGTGGCTCACCATCGCCTATCTGGCGCTCTTCGCCACCGCCGGCTCGTTCCTGATGGTGCAGTACGCCACGCTCAGGCTGCCCGCCTCCAAGGTCATGGCCTACGGCTATCTGGTGCCCTCGTTCGTGATCGTGTGGGAGGGCCTGTTCGGCAAGGGCTGGGTGGCGCCGCCGGTCCTGCTGGGCGTCGCGGCGACGATCGCGGGGCTCCTGGTGCTGCTCGGCCCCGATCCGGCGCCCGGCAAGGCGCGGGCGCCGGCGGTCGAGCGCTAGCGGGTCCCGAACAGCCGGTCGCCGGCGTCGCCAAGGCCCGGCACGATATAGCCCTTCTCGTTCAGCCGCTCATCCAGCGCCCCGGTGAAGATCGGCACGTCCGGGTGCGCCTTGCGCAGCACCTCCACCCCCTCGGGTGCGGCGAGCAGCGAGAGGAAGCGGATGTCGCGGGCGCCGGCCTCCTTGATGCGGCTGACCGCCGCCACGGCGGTTCCGCCCGTGGCCAGCATCGGGTCGACGACCACCACCGTGCGCTGCGCGATGTCCGTGGGCAGCTTGGCATAATAGGGCACCGGCTTCAGCGTCTGCTCGTCGCGGTAGAGCCCGATATGCCCGACCCTGGCCGACGGCACCAGGTCCAAAAGCCCCTGCAAAAGCCCCTCGCCGGCGCGCAGGATCGAGACGAAGCACAGCTTCTTGCCCGCGAGCTTGCGCGCCTTCGTGGTGCACAGCGGCGTCTCGATCTCCACGTCCTCGAGCTCCAGGTCGCGCAGCAGCTCATAGACCATCAGCACCGAGATCTCCTGCACCAGCCGCCGGAATTCCGCCGTCGGCGTCGTGCGATCCCGGATTAAAGTCAGCTTGTGCTCGACGAGCGGGTGCCGAATGATAGTCAGCCCGTCCATGTTCGCTCCGCCCTTGGCTGGTGGTTCGACGCACCATAGCCTTGCGCCGGCTGCGTGCAAGCGATTGCGAGCGCTGTTGCCCTGGTGTAGGGAGACGGGCACCCGCGGGTGTAGCTCAATGGTAGAGCAGCAGCCTTCCAAGCTGACGATGAGGGTTCGATTCCCTTCACCCGCTCCAGGCCGGCCGCAGTCCGATTCCGGCTTGCGGCCGGCGCGGCGAGGCGCTATCCGGGCGCCCGAAGAGTATCCGGACCGGCAAGACAAGGACCTGGACGACCATGGCGAAGGCGAAGTTCGAGCGGACGAAGCCGCATGTGAACGTAGGCACGATTGGGCACGTTGACCACGGCAAGACGACGCTGACGGCGGCGATCACCAAGTATTTCGGGGAGTTCATGAGCTTTGACAAGATCGAC
>NZ_JBZSYN010000176.1:0-5687 GCF_058622915.1 Thermohalobaculum sp.
GAATTGCCCGGCAAGGCCGATTTGGCGCGATTTCGCGAGATCGGTTGTCTGGTGATGAAGACGGATTTGAACGGCGGGCTCGCCAAGCACATGCAGATGAGCGGCGCTCTCGACTGCCCGTTCGAGGAATGGGATGCGGGTGCCATCCGCGCGCGGCTGCCGATCTACGACTTGCGCCGCTACGGCCCGGCGAAGCGGCCCGAGGACGCGGGCTTTGGCGAGCCGACGGGGGGCGAGATCGAGGGCGGGGTGTTCTGGCCCAATGCCGGCTATGTCACCGACCCGGCGCTGGCGGCGCAGAACCTCGCCGAGGCAGCGCGGGCGAAGGGCGCGCGGGTGCGCCTGGGCGCGCGCGTGACCGAGGTCCTTCGACAGGGCGGCCGCGCCCGCGGCGTGCGGCTGGCCGGGGGCGAGGAGCTGCACGCGCCGGTGGTGATCAATGTCGCCGGCCCGGCCTCGGCCCGGATCAACGCCATGGCCGGGGTGCTCGACGACATGACCATCCGCACCCGGGCCCTCAGGCAGGAGGTGGTGCATGTGCCCGCGCCGCCGGGCTTCGACTTCGAGCGCGACGGGCTGATCGTCTCGGACAGCGACATCTCGTGCTATTGCCGCCCCGAGCAGGGCAATCACATCCTGATCGGCTCGGAGGACCCGCCCTGCGACCCGCATGTCTGGCTCGAGGACGACGAGGCGCTGGAGCGCAGCTTCACCGAGCAGTGGCGCGTGCAGGCGCTGCGCTATGCCCAGCGGGTGCCCGCGCTGGGCATCCCCTCGCGGATGCGGGGCGTGGTCGACCTCTACGACGCCTCGGACGACTGGATCCCGATCTACGACCGCGCGCAGCTGCCGGGCTTCTACATGGCCTGCGGCACCAGCGGCAACCAGTTCAAGAACGCCCCCATCGCCGGCAAGCTGATGGCGGCGCTGGTCGATTACTGCGAGGCCGGCCACGACCACGACGCCGCGCCGATGCGCTTCACGCTGCCCTATCTGGGGCGCGAGATCGATGCGGGCTTCTATTCGCGCCGGCGCGAGATCAATCCTGAGTCGAGCTTCTCGGTGCTGGGGTGAATTAGTCCCGGAGGAACGTGTCCACGCGTGGACACGGTATCATCGCATTGATATTGCAATAATTTCCGTGTGGACGTCTGAAAGGGCGGCTCCGCTGCGCCGGCCCTGACCGGGTTGTTCCCCTCCTCGGACGAGCGGCGATTTCTCGGCGATGGCGCGCGGCCCGATCGGGTCCAGTGCGTCAATTACCGGCCGGTCAATGGCCGGGTGCGAGCAGCGAGACCTCGGTGAGGATGGCGAAGTAGAAGATAAAGCTCGCCGCCAGCACGAAGCCGTGCCAGATGGCGTTGTGGAAGCGCAGCCGGTCCCAGTAGAGAAAGACGATGCCCAGGGTGTAGAGCCCGCCGCCCGTCAGCATCATCAGGAAGGTGGCGTGCGAGATGTGCTCGATGATCGGCCCGCCGACCACCACAGCGCCCCAGCCCATCACCAGGTAGATCGCCAGCGACAGCGTTTCGAACCGGTCCGGCACGGTGATCTTCAGCACCGCACCAAGCAGCGCCGCGCCCCAGATGCCGGCGAGGATCGGCACCGTGTCCTGGCCCGCGAGCAGCACGGCGAAGGGCGTGTAGGTGCCGGCGATCTTGACGTAGATCGCCGCGTGGTCGAGCCGGCGCAGGAACTGCTTGGCGCGGCCGTGGCGCACCATGTGGTAGCAGGCCGACAGCGTGAACATGGCGATCATGCTGGCGCCGTAGACCAGGGCTGCGGCCACCGTGCCCATGTCGCCGTACCAGACCGCGGCCAGCGTCACCATGACCGGGACGGCGATCAGCGAGAACAGGATGCCGAGGATGTGCAGGACGGCGTCGGCCAGCCGCTCGGCCCGGCTGTAGACCGGGTAGGGCGTCTGATTGCCCGGGATGGCAATATGAACGCGAGGCGGTAGCATGGCTGCATTCTACTCCGGAAAGCACGACAAATTTAGCAAGAAAATTTGACTGCACAGTGACTTGCGTCACACGAGAGCGACAGTCGGCGCCGCATGTGCATGAAGACAACGCGCAGAGCGCCGGATCGTTGCACCCCGACGCGCACTTCCGCGCGATGCGATTTCGCTCAGGGGCCGTTCCAGTGAACGGTCCCCTGGCCCGACAGGTCATAGCCGCCCAGTTCGGCGGCATGTTCGCTGAAGGCGGGGGTGCGCATGAAGCCGAGCAGCGCCTGCCAGCGTGGCTCGAAATAGGCGCGGCGCTCGATCGCGACATCGTAGCGCTCGGTCAGCAGCGGCAGGAAGGCCAGGCGGTATTGCCGCGCCATCGCCTCGAGGCCCGGGGCCGCGTCGGCGCGCCCCGAGGCGACCGCCGCGGCGGCCTCGGCCTCGGTGCGCGCGGGCGTCTCGACGACCTCGAGCTCGCTGCGGGCGAGGCCGGCCTCGGCCATGAGATGGTCGAGCAGGATCTGGCTCCCCGCCTTGGGCTGGCGCAGCGCCACGCGGCGGCCGCGCAGCTCGGCGATGCCGCGCACCTGAGCGTCGCGCCCGGGCGCGAGCAGCAGGCCGCGACTGCGCCGCGCCCATTCGATCAGCACCACCGGGGCCTCGCCCAGTCGCGCGCTCACATGGGCCAGGTTCCAGGTGCCGGCCTCGGGCTCGAAGACATGCAGACCGCAGGCCATAGCCTCGCCCGCGGCCAGGCGGTCGAGCCCGTCGAGACTGCCGTCGAAGAAGGAGGCCAGCCCGCTGCCCGAGTCCCGAAGCGCCCATTCGAGCAGCGGGTCGTGGCTGCCCGCAACCACCTCGGGCGCGCGGCGGCGCGCCGTCCCCTGCGCCGCGCCGGCGAGCCAGTCCTCGACCGCGGCGCGCGGGAACAGGAGCTTTCCGGTCAGCCGCCGGCACGGGATCGCGCCCTGGCTGGCCAGCTCGTAGACCTTGCGCTCGCGCACGCGCAAGAGCGCCGCCACCTCGCGGGTGGTCAGGAACTCGGGCTCGGGCGTCTCGCGGGCCATGGGCGCGAGGCTAGCGCGGACCGGGCCGGCTGGGAAGGCGCGACCGGCTCAGGCGGCGAGGCGGGCCTCGATGTGCCGGGTCAGGGAAGCGAAATCGTGGAACACGAAGCACTCGCCGAAGTCGTCGAGCAGGCGCTTGCGGTAGCCGCCGGAGTAGAGCGCGAAGGCGATCCCGGCCGCGCCGGCGGCATCCGCGTCGGTGCCGCTGTCGCCGACATAGAGCACCTCGGCGGGCGCGGCGCCCAACAGGCGCACGGCGTGCAAGAGCGGCGCCGGGTCGGGCTTCATCGCCTTCAGCGTGTCGCCCCCGACGACGACGCGCAGGTGCCGGTCGAGGCCGAGGCGCGCGAGGATGTCGCGGCTCACGCCCTCGGGCTTGTTGGTGCACACGCCGAGCAGCAGCCCGCGCGCCGAGAGCCGGCCCAGCGCCGCCTCGACCCCGTCATAGGGCCGGGTGAGCCGCACCGGCTCGGCGGCGTAGATCGCACGATAGCGCTCGACGGCGGCGGTCAGCTCGCGCCCCTTCGCAGGCGTGCCGGCGGCGGCGAGGCAGCGTGCGACCAGTTTGGGCACGCCCTCGCCGATGAAGCCGCGCACCTGTGCCAGTGTGACCGGCCCCAGCCCGCGCTCGGCCAGGAACGCGCTGGCCGCCGCGTGCAGGTCGGGCGCGCTGTCGATCAGCGTGCCGTCGAGGTCGAAGATCACCGCCCGGATCATGGAATGGCCCATGGACTGGCCCATGGACTGGCCCTGCTCGTCGTCGCTCACACGGCCACCTTGTCCAGCGCCTGGCCGAGATCGGCGATCAGGTCGTCGGGGTCCTCGATGCCGATCGACAGCCGCACCACGTCGTCGGCGGCGCCGGCGGCGGCGCGCTGCTCGGGCGTGAGCTGGCGGTGGGTGGTGGAGGCGGAGTGGATGATCAGCGAGCGGGCGTCGCCCAGGTTCGCCACGTGGCTGAACAGCTCGACCGAGTCCACGAGCTTGACGCAGGCGTCGTAGCCGCCCTTGAGGCGGAAGGTGAACAGCGCCCCGGCGCCCCTGGGACAGATCTTGCGGCCGCGGCGGTAGGAGGGGCTGGATTTCAGCCCGGCATAGGTGACCTCGGGCACCTGCGGGTGCCCCTCCAGCCACTTGGCCACCGTCTCGGCATTGGCGACGTGGCGGGCCATGCGCAGGCTCAGCGTCTCGAGCCCCAAGAGCGTGATGAAGGCGTTCTGCGGGCTCTGGCAGGCGCCGAGGTCGCGCAGGCCGACGGCGTGGCCGTGGATGGTGAAGGCGTAGGGGCCGAAGGTCTCGTGGAACTTCAGGCCGTGATAGGCGGGCTCGGGCTGGCTCAGCGAGGGGAACTTCTCCGAGGCCGACCAGTCGAACTTGCCCGAGTCCACCACCACGCCGCCCATCACCGAGCCGGTGCCCGAGAGGTACTTGGTGGTCGAATGCACCACCAGCGAGGCGCCCATCTCGATCGGCCGGCACAGCCAGGGCGTGGCCGAGGTGTTGTCCACGATCAGCGGGATGCCCTTGCGCTCGGCCACCTGGGCGATCTTGGGCAGGTCGGCGACGTGCCCGCCCGGGTTGGCGATGGACTCGCAGAAGATCGCCTTGGTGCGCTTGGTGCAGGCGCGGCTGATGTCGCCGATGCGGTCGATGTCGACGAACCTGGCCTCCCAGCCGAAGCGCTTGATGGTGTGCGAGAACTGGGTCACCGTTCCGCCGTAAAGCCTGCTGGAGACGACGATATTGTCGCCCGGGCGCATCAGCGGGAACAGCGCCAGGATCTGCGCCGCGTGGCCCGAGGCGCAACAGACCGCGCCGATGCCGCCCTCGAGCGCGGCGATGCGCTCCTGCAGCACCGAGACCGTGGGGTTGGTGAGCCGCGAGTAGATGAAGCCGACCTCCTGCAGGTTGAACAGCGCCGCGGCGTGCTCGGCGTCGCGGAAGACATAGGCCGTGGTCTGGTAGATCGGCGTCTGGCGCGCGCCCGTGGCCGGGTCGGGCCTGGCGCCGGCATGCACCTGCAGGGTGTCGAATCCGTAGGTCATAAGGGTCCTCTCGGCTGGCGTTCCTTATCCGGCGCGGGGGCCGGATCTCAGGGGATTTCCTTAGGGGGCGGGACCCGGAACTGAAAGGAAAATCTGGGCCGGGCGGGGGACGACTTTTGCGGATTCGAAGTCCGTTAATTTAACGAAAGTCGCGTCAAGGCGGCCTGGCAAGGTTTTGTTTACCGGATCGGGGCCGAGTCTTATATGTCTTATATAAGAGTTGTAAGAGTTGGCCGGGCGGGCCGGTCCGCCATCTTGCCACGGATTGTTAACCACTATTGGGCGACGCTGCCGGGATGCCGAGCTATCTGCGCCCGCGCGCACCCGGGGCCACGATCTTCTTCACCGTTGCGCTGGCCCGGCGCGGCGCGGGCCTTCTGGTGCGCGAGATCGGGCTGTTGCGCGCGGCCGTGCGGGCGACGCGGGCCGAGCGGCCGTTCGAGGTCGACGCGTGGGTGGTGCTGCCCGACCATCTGCACTGCGTCTGGACACTGCCCGAGGGGGACGCCGATTTCCCCACGCGCTGGGGCGCGATCAAGGGACGGTTCTCGCGCGCGGTGCGCGAGAGGGGTCGGGCGGGGTTTGCCCCGCCATCGGCGCCAGCCCCGCCGCGGGTGTGGA
>NZ_JBZSYN010000177.1:0-13812 GCF_058622915.1 Thermohalobaculum sp.
AGGTGCAGGCAGGCGCCGGGCGCCATGACCCGGGCCAGCGCGTCCATGTTCTCGGGGCTGACGAAGCGGCGCTTGTGGTGGCGCCGCTTCGGCCAGGGGTCGGGGTAGAGCAGGAAGACGCGGGCCAGCGCGGCGTCGGGCAGCACGTCGATCAGGTCTCGGCAGTCGCCGGGATGGATGGCGAGGTTGGCCACCCCCGCCGCCTCGACCTGCGCGATCAGCTTGGCCACGCCGTTGACGAAATACTCGCAGCCGATCAGCGCCGCCTGGGGGTGGCGCGCGGCCATCTCGACCATGTGCTCGCCGCCGCCGAAGCCGATCTCGAGCCAGACCTCGCGCGCGGCCGGAAACAGCGCCGCGAGGTCGAGCGGGCGGCGCTCGGGGTTCTCGGCCGGGGCCACGCCGGCGATCGCCAGCGCGGCGAGCCGGGTCTCGATCAGCGCGCGCTGGTGCGGGCGCAGCCGCTTGCCATGGCGGCGGCCATAGAGGTTGCGCCGGGGGGGGCCGGGCGGCGCGGCGGACCGGGTCATCGGCTCTGCCTGTGGCGGCCGCGCCGGGCGCGGCGGGTCAGACCGCCGCCTTGAGCGCCTCGGCCAGGTCCAGCTTCTCCCACGAGAAGCCGCCGTCGGCCTCGGGCTCGCGGCCGAAATGGCCATAGGCCGCTGTGCGCCGGTAGATCGGCCGGTTGAGGCCCAGCCGGGTGCGGATGCCGCGCGGCGTCAGCGGCATGACCTCGCGGATGGCGCGCTCGATCCGCTCGGGGTCGACCCGGCTGGTGCCGTAGGTGTCGACATAGACGGCGAGCGGCTCGGAGACGCCGATGGCGTAGGCGAGCTGCAGCGAGCATTTCGAGGCCAGCCCCGCGGCCACCACGTTCTTGGCCACGTAGCGCGCCGCATAGGCCGCCGAGCGGTCCACCTTGGTCGGGTCCTTGCCCGAGAACGCCCCGCCGCCATGCGGCGCCGAGCCGCCATAGGTGTCGACGATGATCTTGCGCCCGGTGAGCCCGGCGTCGCCCTCGGGCCCGCCGGTGAAGAAGCGCCCGGTCGGGTTGACGTGCCACACCGTGTCGCGGTCGATGTAGCCCTCGGGCAGCGCCTCGCGCACATAGGGCTCGATCATCTCGCGCACCTCGGGCGACTCCATCTCCGGGTCGGTGTGCTGGGTCGAGACCACGATGGTGTGCGCGTGCACCGGGCGGCCGTCGCGGTAGCGGATGGTGAGCTGGCTCTTGGAATCGGGCCCGAGCCGGGGCTCGCGGCCCGAGTGCCGCGCCGCCGCCAGCACGTGCAGGATCTTGTGCGCGTAGAGGATCGGGGCGGGCATCAGCTCGGGCGTCTCGTCGCAGGCATAGCCGAACATGATGCCCTGGTCGCCGGCGCCCTCGTCCTTGTTCTCGGCGGCGTCCACGCCGCGCGAGATGTCGGGCGACTGTTCGTGCACATAGCAGTCGATCTCGGCGGTCTTGAAGTGGAAGCCCTTCTGCTGGTAGCCGATCTCGCGGATCGTCTCGCGCGCGATCTCGCACATCTTCGCCGGGCTCGGCGCGTTCTGCTCGCTCACCTTGATCTCGCCCATCAGCACCACGCGGTTGGTCGTGGCCGCGGTCTCGACCGCGACGCGGGCCTCGGGCTCGCGGCCGATGATGTGATCGACGATGGAGTCCGAGATCTGGTCGCAGACCTTGTCGGGGTGGCCTTCGGAGACCGATTCGGAGGTGAACAGATATTCCTTGCGCGCCATGCCGGGCCCTCCCTCTCGCGCGGGGTATTGCATCGTCCGCGCGCCCCCGATGTGGCGGTCCCCGCGGCGGCGTTCCTTTGGCATGCGCGCGCGGACGGGTCAAGCGGGGAAGGCCGGTCGAAAGGCGGTCAGGCGGACGCGCCGTCGCCCTCCGGGTCGCGGCCCCCGCGCCGGCGTCCCACCCGGGCCGAGAGGAACAGCCCCAGCACCACCAGCGCCATCGCCGGCATGTCGCCGAACCGCGCATAGGGCGTGGGCATGAGCGCCGGCGGCAGCGCCGCGTCGATATGCCCGTGCGCCTGCATCGGCAGCGAGGTGACGATCCGCCCGTAGGCGTCGATCACCGCCGAGATGCCGGTATTGGCGGCGCGCACCACCGGCAGCCCCTGCTCGATGGCGCGGCTGCGCGCCTGCGCCAGATGCTGCTGCGGCCCGCCCCAGTCGCCGAACCAGGCGTCGTTGGTCACCTGCAGCATCCAGCCGGGGCGCTGGCCCGCGGGCACCACCTCGCCCGGGAAGATCATCTCGTAGCAGATCAGCGCCGAGAACGGCGGCAGCCCCGCGACGCGCAGGATGCGCGGCCCCGGCCCGGGGGTGAAGCCCTCGCCCGGCACCAGCTTGCTCAACCCCAGGGGCCCGAGGATCGACCGATAGGGCAGATACTCGCCGAAGGGCACCAGGTGGTGCTTGGCATAGCGCGCGCCAATCGAGCCGTCGGGGCGGATCACCATGATCGTGTTCATGTAGCGGTCGTGCCCGTCGACGCGCACGCCGTCGAGCGCGCCCAGGATCACCGGCACGCCGCCCGCGGCCTGCGCGATCTGGGCGCGCCGCGCCGGGTGATAGGCGGGCAGGAAGGGCACCGCCGTCTCGGGCCAGATCACCGCGGCGGGCGGCCCGAGCCTGGCGTCGGGCGGCGCGGCGGTCTGGGCGAGCAGGCGGTGGTAGAAAGTCTGCTCGTATTGCGGCTGCCACTTGAGCTTCTGCTCGGCGTCGGGCTGCACCACGCGCACGACCGGCCCGCCGGCGTCCGACGGCGCGGTCGCGACCCGCGCCGCGCCAGCGAGCCACAGCCCCGCCAGCACGGCCGCGGCCCCGGCCCCGACCAGCCAGCGCCGCTCGGCCAGCGAACCCAGCACCAGCGGCACCAGCAGGAGCGTCAGGAAGGTCACGCCATAGGGCCCGACCCAGGCGGCGGCCTGCATCAGACGCGTGCCCACCCACACATAGCCGGGCAGGCCCCAGGGAAAGCCGGTCAGCACATGGCCGCGGGCATATTCGGCCAGCGTCAGCGCCGCGGCCAGCGCCAGCACCCGCCACCAGCGCCCCTGGGGCCACAGATGCCGCGCCAGCGCGAAGGCCGCCGCCCAGAACAGCGCCAGGAACGCCGGCAGGAGCGACACCGCAAACGGCATCATCCAGGCGAAGTCGGCGGCATCGACCAGGAAGGCGTTGCCGATCCAGTAGAGCCCGGTTAGGAAATAGCCAAACCCCGCCGCCCAGCCGATCGCCGCCGCCGCGCGCGGGCCCGGCGCGGCGTCGACCAGCCACACCAGCACCGGCAGTGCGAAGAACAGCACCCAGGGCTGCGAGAACGGCGCCTGGCCCAGCGTCATCGCCGCGCCGGCGAGCAGCGCCAGAAAAAGCCGCGTCCAGCGTCCACGGGCGTCGAGCCACCGGGCGACCCGGGCGCGCGGCGCCCGGCGGGCCCGTCCCTCGGTCAGGCTCTGCGTCAGGGTCTCCCCCTCGGCCGGCACTACTCGGCCGCCTGCCGCGTCTCGGGCAAGCTGCCCTCGCCCTCCCGCCTCAGCGTCAGGCGCAGCCGCTTGACGCGGCGCGGATCGGCGTCGAGCACCTCGAACTCGTGGCCGTCCGGGTGGGCGACGATCTCGCCGCGCGCCGGCACGCGGCCCGTGAGCATGAACAGCAGGCCGCCGAAGCTGTCGACGTCCTCCTCCCATTCCTCGGGCAGAAGCTCGACCCCCTCGACCTGCTCGAAGTCGCGGATGTCGGCGCGGGCGTCGATCAGGTAGACGCCGTCCGATTCCTGCGTCCACTCGGCGGGCTCCTGCTCGTCGTGCTCGTCCTCGATGTCGCCCACGACCTGCTCGACCAGGTCCTCGATGGTCACCAGCCCGTCGACGCCGCCGAACTCGTCGATCACCAGCGCCATGTGCACGCGCGCCGCCTGCATGCGCTGCAACAGCGCGGCGATGCGCATCGAGGGCGGCACGAACAGCGCCTTGCGGATATGGCCCGCCAGGCGGAAGGAGTCGGCCTCGTGCGGCGCGCCCACACCATAGGCCAGCGCGATGTCCTTGAGGTGCACGAAGCCCAGCGGGTCGTCCAGCGTCTCGCGGTAGACCGGGAGGCGCGAGAACTCACCGCGCGCGAAGGCGGCCATGACCTCCTCCAGCGTGGCGTCCTCGGCCACGGCGACGATGTCGGCGCGCGGCACCATGACGTCGGCGACCCGCTGCTCGCGCATGCGCAGGATGTTGGCGACCATGGCGCGCTCGGCCGGGGTGGCGTGGCGCAGCTCGTGGACCAGCTGGGTGCTGAGCTCCGCCTCGGCCTCCTCGTCGCCGTTGAACGCGCTCGAGGCGCGGTGCATCAGCCAGGCGAGGAACGATCCGCCGTGGCTACTGTGGTCGGCCCCGGAGCCGGCCCCGGGGTCGGCCCCGGTATCGCCGCTGCCGTGTTCCCGGCCCTCGGCCGAATGCGGCGAACTTGGTCCTTCGTCCATTTTCCTCAGTCCGGATGCGGCCGGGCCGCATCCCCTCGCGAATAGGGGTCCGCGACACCGATGCGCGCCAGCGCTTGCGTCTCGAGCCCCTCCATCGTCTCGGCGTCCGCCTCGGTGGCGTGGTCGAAGCCGAGCACGTGCAGGCACGCATGTAAGATCAGGTGGAGAGCGTGATCTTTCAAGGGGATTCCGGCGGCCGCCGCCTCGCGCCGCGCGGTCTGCAGCGCGATCGCCACATCGCCGAGCGGCCGGCGGGAGCAGGCGGGCGCGGGCGATGCCGCCGCCGGGGGGGCCGGCGGCAGCCCGCCGGGGCGCATGGGCGCGAGCGCGAAGGCGGGCCAGCTCAGCACATTGGTCGGCCCCGCCCGGCCGCGGAAGTCGAGGTTCAGCCGGGCGATGCGCGCATCGTCGCAGGCCAGCACCGAGATCGTCCAGCCCGCCGGCTCGAGCCCCGCCGCCTCGAAGGCCAGCCGCGCGGCAGTGCCGGCGAGGCGCTCGAGCCCGGGCAGCTCGGCCAGCCAGGCGGGATCCTCCACCACCAGATCGACCAGGTCGCCGCCGCTCACCGTGGCTTGGTCCCCGCGGCGTCGTAGGCCTCGACGATGCGCGCGACCAGCGGGTGGCGCACCACGTCGGCCGAGGTGAAGCGCACGAAGCCGATCTCGGGCACCGCCTCGAGCACGCGCATCGCCTCCAGGAGCCCCGAGCCGGTGCCGCGCGGCAGGTCGATCTGGCTGGGGTCGCCGGTCACGGCCATGCGCGCGCCCTCGCCCAGCCGGGTGAGGAACATCTTCATCTGCATCTCGGTGGTGTTCTGCGCCTCGTCGAGCACCACGAAGGCATTGGCCAGCGTGCGCCCGCGCATGAAGGCCAAGGGCGCCACCTCGACCTTGTTCTCCTCCATCAGCCGGGCGAGCTACTTGGTCGGGATCATGTCGTCGAGCGCGTCGTAGAGCGGGCGCAGATAGGGGTCGACCTTCTCGCGCATGTCGCCGGGCAGGAAGCCCAGCCGCTCGCCGGCCTCGACGGCCGGGCGCGACAGGATGATGCGGTCGACCTTCTGCTCGAAGAACATCGAGACCGCCGCCGCGACCGCGAGATAGGTCTTGCCGGTGCCGGCGGGGCCGAGCCCGAACACCAGCTCACGGCCGAACAGCTCGGCGACATAGGCGCGCTGGGTGTTGGAGCGCGGCTCGATCACCCTGCGCCGCGTGCGGATCTCCATGCGCCCGCCGGGGAACATGTCGAGCTGGGGCTCGGCAGGGGGCACGCCCTCCTCCTCGGCAGCGCCGCCCAGCCGGATCGCGGCATCGACGTCGCCGGGCTCCACGGCGCGGCCGCGCTCGAGCCGGGCATAGAGCCCCTCGAGCGCCTCGGCGGCGCGGGCGCGCTGCTCGGCGGGCCCGTGCAGCGCCAGCCGGTTGCCGCGGCGCATGATGACCACGCCGAAGCCCTGCTCGATGGCGGCGAGGTGGCGGTCGTGCTGGCCGCACAGCTCGATCAGCAGGCGATTGTCGGGGAACTCGACAAGGGTCTCGTCCAGCGCCTCAGGCATGTTCATGTCCTTGAGGGCGGAGTTTGCCACGTAGACCTTGCATCCCTTGCCGCAGGTGAACCCAATATATGGTGGCGCGGAACGTCTCCGGGCGCAAGGGCAAAGACGCGCGCACGTGACTGATGTAGTCCGTTACTTGATCAGGGGTAGCAGCGCCTTGAAGGCCGGGGTGCCGGCCTGGCCCAGCCACTCGAACACCACCATCTCGGTGGTGACGATGCCCGCGCCCAGCGCCTGCAGGCGGTCGAGGCAGGCCTTCTCGGACTCGAGCGTGCGCGAGGAGGTGGCGTCGGTGACGACGAACACCTCGATGCCCTCGCGCATCAGGCTGGCCGCGGTCTGCACCACGCAGATATGCGCCTCCATGCCGGCGATCACCGCCTGGGCCCGCCCGGTGGCGCGGAAGGCCTGGGCGAAGCCCGCGTCCTCCATGCACGAGAAGTGCATCTTGGGCAGGACGCGGGCGTTGGCCGCCTCACCCGCCCTGGCCAGCTCGGGCACGGTGTGGCCCAGCCCCTTGGGGTATTGCTCGGTCATCAGCACGGGCACGCCCAGTTCGTGAGCCGCGGTGACCAGCACGCGGGCGTTCTTGATGGTCCGCGCCGGGGCCTGCATGGCGGGGACCAGCCGCTCCTGCATGTCGATCACGACCAGGCAGGAATCGGCGGCACGGATCAGCATCGGGGTTTCCATGCCCGTCAGGATAGGGGCGCCCGGTAGCGCGGTAAAGCGCGCGTTGTCCGCGCGGCGGCGCGCGCTCAGGCGGCGGCGCACAGCGTCCCGGCACCGTTAACCATAATTCGCGTTCACAAAAAAATAACCGTGAAATCAATGCATTGAAAGAATGTGCAATGTGCACACCCCGGGCGAGCCCCCGAACAGGGCAACATCCCGCGCCGCGCCGGCGCCGCTCAGGCGGCCAGCCGCCCGGCCAGCGAGTGCGGCGCCGCGCCGGTCACGGTCACCTCGACCAGCCGGCCGGCGAGGCCCGGCTCGCAGTCGAGATGCACCGGCTGCAGATAGGGCGAGCGCCCGACCATTTGCCCGGGGTGCCGCCCGGGCTTCTCCACCAGCACGGGGAAGCGGCGCCCGACGCAGGCGCGCTGGAACGCCGCCTGCTGCTCGTCCAGCAGCGCCTGCAGCCGCGCCAGCCGCTCGGCCTTGACCGGCTCGGGCACCTGCTCGGCGTCGGCCGCCGGGGTGCCGGGCCTGGGCGAGTACTTGAACGAGTAGGCCTGCGCATAGCCGACCGCGCGCACCAGCGCCATGGTCGCCTCGAAGTCGGCCTCGGTCTCGCCGGGGAAGCCGACGATGAAGTCGCCCGACAGCGCAATGTCGGGCCGCGCCGCGCGGATGCGCCCGACCAGATCGAGGTAGCCGGCGGCGGTGTGGCGCCGGTTCATGGCTTTCAGCACCCGGTCCGAGCCCGCCTGCACCGGCAGGTGCAGATAGGGCATCAGCTTGGCCTCCTCGGCATGGGCGGCGATCAGGTCCGCGCTCATGTCGCGGGGGTGCGAGGTGGTGTAGCGGATGCGCGCCAGCCCCTCGATCAGCGCCAGTTCCCGGATCAGCCGCGCCAGGCTCCAGTCGTCCCCGCCCGCGCCCGCGCCGTGATAGGCGTTGACGTTCTGGCCCAGAAGCGTGATCTCGACCACGCCGCGCGCCACCAGCGCGCGCGCCTCGGCCACGAGCTTGGCGGCGGGGCGCGAGACCTCGGCTCCGCGCGTGTAGGGCACCACGCAGAAGGCGCAGAACTTGTCGCAGCCCTCCTGCACGGTGAGGAAGGCCGCCGGCGCGCGGCGTGCCCGCGGCGGCTGGGGCAGGTGGTCGAACTTGTCCTCGGCCGGGAACTCGGTGTCGAGCACGGGCGCGCCCAGCGCCCGGCTGCGCGCCACCAGCCCGGGCAGGCGGTGATAGGCCTGCGGGCCGACCACCACGTCGACCATGGGCTGGCGGCGCTGCATCTCGGCGCCCTCGGCCTGGGCGACGCAGCCGGCCACGGCCACGGTCATGCGGCCGCCCGCGCGCGCCTTGGCCTCGACGAGCGGCTTGAGCCGGCCAAGCTCGGAATAGACCTTCTCGGCCGCCTTCTCGCGGATATGGCAGGTGTTGAGGATGACGAGGTCGGCGCCCTCGGGACCGTCCGCCGGCGCATAGCCGTGTGCAGCCAGCGCACCGGCCATGCGCTCGCTGTCGTAGACGTTCATCTGGCAGCCATAGGTCTTGATGAAGACCGTCTTGCGCTCGCCCATCGCTGGTCACCCGCCGGCAAGGCCCGAACGCGCCCCGGGACGGCTCCCGCGGCGCGCCGCCTCTCTAGCGCGCCGGGGCGCGCCGCGCAACGGGCGCCGGCTCAGCCCGACTTCTTGCCCCGTCCGCCGGTGGGCTTGCGGCCCAGCCCGATCTTCTTGGCCAGCTCCTGGCGCTTGCGCGCATAGGCCGGCGCCACCATCGGGTATTCCGCCGGCAGGCTCCAGCGCGCCCGGTACTGGTCAGGCGTCATGTCGTGGTCGGTCTTGAGATGCCGCTTGAGCATCTTCATCTTCTTGCCGTCCTCGAGGCAGACGACGTAGTCGTCCTGCACCGAGCGCTTGATCGGCACCGCCGGCTTGAGCTCGACCGCGGGCTCGGCCGCCGCGCCGCCAAGCTGCGAGAGCTTCGAGAAAACCGTCTCGATCAGCGAAGGAAGTTCCGTCGTCGAGACAGCGTTGTTCGAGACATGAGCTGCGACGATGTCGGAAGTTAGCGCCAGGAGCTCGCTATGATCAGTGGTGGCTTCAGCCATCTTGGTCTCCGTTCTTTCGTCCCTCAACGCGGCGCTGGCAGGAACATTTTACACATAATATTGCAGACGCGCCGGCATGATCCTAATTTAGACATCCGCGACGCCGATTGCAAATAATTAAGAAGCCTATTCCGAACAGGATCGCTTTTGGCTCAGAACTCGTCTGGTCATTTCTCTGGGCTCGGCCCCTCCCAGCGGTGCACCATGCCCGTAACACCGGACATGGCGCCCTCAACTAGTTCTTTCGCAAGTAAACGATTCATATTGACCGGCTTGGGAAAATCCAGTGCAAGGGCCAGATCGCGCCTGAACCCGAAGCGCCCGTAATAGGGCTCGTCGCCGACCAGGACCACCCGCGCCCAGTCCTGCCTGCGCGCCTCCTCCAGCGTCTCGAGGATCAGGAGCGCGCCCAGCCCCTCGCCCTGCCGCGTGGGGTGCACGGCGACCGGGCCGAGCAAGAGCGCGGCGTGGCCGCGCCCGTCCGGCCGCGCGCCGATGCGCACCGGCCAGTAGCGGATGGCACCGGCCAGCGCGTCATAGTCGTCGCGCGCGATGCGCGACAGCGAGGCGAGCGGCGCCACCCCCTCGCGCAGCTGGTACGAGCTCAGCGCGTGCCGGCCGGGGGCGAAGGCCAGGTCGAGCAGCATCTCGACCTCGTCTGTGTCGGCCGGCGTCTCGGGCAGGAGGCGAAACATGGGCGGGCGGCTGTTGCCTTGGCACGGGAAGGCGCTATCAGTGGACACCGCCGTTAGCATGCGGCCCCCTGCCCTGACCAGACCGCGCACCGGAGAGAGAGATGTTCTACCGCCCCGCCGACGGCCACGGCCTGGCCCACGACCCGTTCAAGGCGATCGTGACGCCGCGCCCGATCGGCTGGATCTCGACGCTGGACGCCGTGGGCCGCGCCAACCTTGCCCCCTACAGCTTCTTCAACGGCTGCGGCGACGCACCGCCCTTGGTGATGTTCTGGCAGTCGGGCCGCAAGACCCGGCCCGAGCCGGTCAAGGACTCGATCGCCAACATCCGCGCCACGCGCGAGTTCGCCTGCAACATCGTCAGCCACGCGCTGCGCGAGGCGATGAACGTCTCCTCGGGCCGCTACGCGGCGGGCGAGGACGAGTTCGCGCTGGCCGGCCTGACCAAGGCGCCGGGCGTGGCGATCGGCGCGCCGCATGTGGCCGAATCGCCCGCCGTGCTGGAATGCCGGCTGGTGCGGATCGTCGACGACCTGCCGAGCTGGCACGCGCATGCCTTCAACATCATGGTGATCGGCGAGGTGGTGGGCGTGCATGTCGACGAGCGCTGCCTGCGCGAGGGCCGCTTCGACGTGCTGGCCTACAACCCGGTCGCGCGGCTCGGCTACATGGACTACACCACGGTGCGCGAGGTGTGGGAGATGAACCGGCCCGGCTGAGCGGCGCGGCCGGCGCCAGCACGAGGGGAGCGGGATGACCAAGATCGGCGTGATCGGGGGCAGCGGGCTTTATCAGATCGACGGGCTCGAGGACCCCGAGTGGGTGACGGTGGACAGCCCCTGGGGGCAGCCCTCGGACCAGGTGCTGACCGGCACCATCGGCGGCACCGAGGTCGCCTTCCTGCCCCGCCACGGGCGCGGCCACCGGCTCAGCCCCACCACCATCAACTACCGCGCCAACATCGACGCGCTCAAGCGGCTGGGGGTGAGCGACGTGATCTCGGTCTCGGCCTGCGGCTCGTTCCGCGAGGAGATGGCGCCGGGCGACTTCGTGCTGGTGGACCAGTTCATCGACCGCACCATGGCGCGCGAGAAGACCTTCTTCTCCACCGGCTGCGTCGCGCATGTGAGCATCGCCGAGCCCGCCTGCGCGCGGCTGCGCGCGGCCTTGTCCGGGGCGGCGGCCAGGGCCGGCGTCAAGGCGCATACGGCCGGCACCTACCTGGTGATGGAGGGGCCGCAGTTCTCCACCATGGCCGAGAGCAGGCTCTACCGCGAGGTCTGGGGCTGCGACGTGATCGGCATGACCAACATGCCCGAGGCCAAGCTCGCCCGCGAGGCCGAGCTTTGCTACGCCACGGTGGCCATGGTCACCGACTACGACTCCTGGCACCCCGACCACGGCGAGGTCGATATCACCTCGATCATCCAGACCATGACGGCCAATGCCGAGAAGGCGCGCGCGCTGGTCGCCGAGGTGGTGCCGGCGCTGGGTGGGGCGCGCGGCCCCTGCCCGCATGGCTGCGACCGGGCGCTGGAGTTCGCGCTCTTGACCGCGCCCGACCAGCGCGACCCGGATCTGCTAGCCAGGCTGGATGCGGTGGCAGGCCGCGTGCTGGGACGCGGCTGACGCCCGCCATGGGTCCCGGACCCGATCCGGGACCGCCTCGGCCCGAGGCCCGAGGCCCGGGGCATCCCTGGGGCACCCCCGCGGCAGGCCGGGGCCCAAGGCGCCGGTTGCCTTCCGGCCCGAGCCTCCTACTATCGGCGCAGCCGTTGTCGGCGCGTCCCATATCCGCGCCCCCGATATCTGCGCCTGTTGGACGGAGCCGCCTGCGATGACCGAGAAGCCGCTCACCGACTACATCCGCACGATCCCGGACTTCCCCGTGCCGGGCGTGCTGTTTCGCGACGTGACCACGCTGTTCGCGCACCCCGAGGCGTTCCGCCGCGCGGTGGACGACCTGTGCGCGCCCCACGAGGGCGGCGCGCTCGACGTGGTCGTGGCGATGGACGCGCGCGGCTTCATCCTGGGCGGCGCCGTGGCCTACAAGCTGGGCCTGGGCTTCGTGCCGATCCGCAAGAAGGGCAAGCTGCCGGGCAAGACGGTGGTCGAGTCCTACAAGCTCGAATACGGCGAGGCGGTGGTGGAGATCCACGACGACGCCTTCCACGCCGGCACCCGCGTGCTGCTGATCGACGACCTGCTGGCCACGGGCGGCACCGCGGTCGCCGGCATCAGGCTGATCGAGCGGCTGGGCGGGCAGATCGTCGCCGCCTCCTTCGTCGTCAACCTGCCCGATCTGGGCGGCGAGAAGCGGCTCAAGGAGATGGGCATCGAGATCCACACGCTGTGCGCCTTCGAAGGCGACTGAAAGGGGGACCGATGAACGGGGCCGACCTGATCGCCCGGCGGCTTTACGCCGCGGGCTGCCGCACCGCCTTCGGCATACCGGGCGGCGAGGTGCTGGCGCTGGTCGACGCGCTGACGCGCACCGGCATCCGCTTCGTGCTGACCCGCCACGAGAACGCCGCCGGCTTCATGGCCGAGGGCGTGTGGCACGCCACCGGCGCCCCGGGGGTGCTGGTGGCGACCGTGGGCCCGGGCATCGCCAACTGCCTCAACGTGGTGGAGAACGCGCGCGAGGACCGGGTGCCGCTGGTCGTCATCTCGGGCATGATCGACGCGTCCGAGCAGGCGCGCTACACGCACCAGGTCTTCGACCATTCGGAGGTCTTCCGCCGCGTCTCCAAGGCCTCCTTCGTGGTGCCGGACCGGGCCGTGGACACGGTGATCGACAAGGCGCTCGGGATCGCGCTCACCGGCCGGCCGGGCCCGGTGCATCTCGACCTGCCGATCCGCGTGGCCGAGGGCGAGCAGCCCGCGCCGCGCGGCCACCACCGGATGCCTGCGGGCCCGACCGCCCCGGCGGAGGGGCCCGAGCTCGAGGGCGCGCGGGCGATGTTCGCCGCGGCCGAGCGTCCCGTGCTGATGGTCGGCCTCGACGTGCTGAACGAATCGGGCGGGGCGCAGGCGGTGCGCGCCTTCGCCGAGCGCCACGGCATTCCCGTGGTGACCAGCTACAAGGCCAAGGGTGTCATGGCCGAGGACCACCCGCTATCGCTGGGCGGCCACGGGCTGTCGCCCAAGTCCGACCGCATCGTGCTACCCGTCTTCCAGGCCGCCGACCTGGTGATCTCGGCGGGCTACGACCCGGTCGAGATGCGCCTGGGCTGGCAGGACCCCTGGGACCCGGCCAGGGCGGTCGAGTTCGCCCACGCGCCGAACGAGCACGACATGCACGACGCGGCGCACGCCTGGGTGTGCTCGGTCGCGGGCGGGCTGGCGGCGCTGGAGAACGGGCTGGCGGCGAAGCCCGGCTGGCCCGACGACACCCCGGCGCGGATCCGGCGCGAGCTGGACGCGGCCTTCGCGCCAAGCGCCGAATGGGGGCCGGACCTGGCCATCGCCGAGCTCATGGCCGCGGCGCCCTCGGACACCACCATCACCATCGATTCGGGCGCCCACCGCATCCTGCTCAGCCAGATGTGGCTCGCCAGGCACCCGCGCGGCGTGCTCGAATCCACCGGGCTGTGCACCATGGGCTGCGCCCTGCCGCTCGGCATCGGCTTCAAGCACGCGCTGCCCGCCGCTCCGGTGGTGGTCTTCACTGGCGACGCCGGGCTCGAGATGGTGCTGGGCGAGCTGGCGACCCTGCGCGACCTCGGCCTGCCGCTGGTCGTCGTGGTCTTCGTCGACCGCTCGCTGGCGCTGATCGAGATGAAGCAGCGGCGCGGCGTCATGCAGAACGCCGGGGTGGACTTCCAGCGCACCGATTTCGCGCTGCTCGCCCGCGTCTATGGCGGCCACGGCATCACGGTCTCGGGCCCGGGCGAGGCCGGCCCCGCGCTTGCCGAGGCGCTGGCCGCCGAGACCTTCACGATCATCGCGGTCGAGCTGCCCCGCCGCGCCTATGACGGGCTGTTCTGATGCAGCGGCCCGCCCGCAGCTTCTCGGACGTTCCCTTCGGCGCGCTCGACGCGCTCGACGCGGATGTCGCGGTGTTCGGCGCGCCGCACGGCACGCCCTACCGGCCCGGCGAGCCGAGCCACGCGGCCGCCGCGCCGGCCGCGATCCGCGGGGCGCTGGAGTGGTATTCGGTGGCGCGCACGCATCTCGACATGGATACCGGCGGGCCGGTGATGGGCGCGGCGCAGGTCGTCGACCTGGGCGACGTGCCGGGCAGCGTGAGCGACGGCGCCGCCAACCGCGGGGGGAGCCGATGGAC
>NZ_JBZSYN010000178.1:0-27129 GCF_058622915.1 Thermohalobaculum sp.
CGCCCGCATCGAGCAGGCCGTCGGAAAGCTCAAACGCTTCAAGCGCATCGCCCTGCGCTGCGAGAAGACCGCACGAAACTTCAGGTCTTTCGTCGCCCTCGCCGCAGCCCTCATCTTGATCAAATCCGTCCACACAGCCTAATCCGTGGCTCGTGCGCCCTCAGCGATAGAAATAGTTGACCAGAAACATCGGGACCGCTGGCACATAGGTGCAAAGCAGGAGCACGAACAGCAGCACGCCGACGAACCAGACGTTGATCTTCGAGACCTCCCAGATGTTGGCGCGGGCCACCGCGCAGGAGGTGATCAGCACGCTCGCCACGGGCGGCGTCTGCTGTCCGATCGCCAGATTCAGCGTCACCACCAGCCCGAAATGCACCGGGTCGATGCCGCTCGCGTGCATCAGCGGCACGATGATCGGCACCACTAGGATAATCGCCGCCGCCGAGTGCAGGAAGAATCCGATCACCAGGAAAAAGACGTTCAGGATCAGCAGCACGACCCACTGATGCGAGGTCAGATGGAGGATGCCGTGCGCCAGCTCCTGCGGGATGCGGGCGCGGGTTAGGAACCCGCCCATCACCACGCTCGCCGCGACCAGCAGCATCACGACCGCGGTCTGGATGCCGCCGTCCAGCATCGCGCGGCGAAGATGCGCGAAGTCCACCTGCCGGTACCAGGCGCCGACTAGAACCGCGGCGAGCACGGCGAGACCGGCCGCCTCGGTTGCGGTCACGAAGCCGCCGAAGATGCCGCCGAGGATGATGACCGGCAATGCGAAGGCGGGAAGTGCGTCGACAAATGTCGCACGCAGGCGCGACATGTCGAACGCCGCCTCGGTCGGCAGGTCGTAGCGGCGCGCGAAGATGAAGGCGACGCCCATCAGCCCGATGGCGCCGATCAGGCCGGGGATGAAGCCCGCGACGAAGAGCTGCTCGACCGAGGTGCCGGCGGAGGCGGCATAGAGGATCATCGGGATCGAGGGCGGGATGATGATCGCGAGCGAGGCCGAGGACGAGGTCACGGCCGCCGCGAGCGGCCCGCCATAGCCGCGCTTCTTCATCGCCGGGATCAGGATCGAGCCGAGCGCTGCCACGTCGGCGACCGCACTGCCCGAAATCTCGGCGAAGAACAGCGAGACGCCGATCGTGACCATGGCAAGGCCGCCGCGGACGAAGCCGATCAACGCCGAGACGAAATTGATCAGCCGCTCGGTGATGCCGCCCGCATTCATGATCGCGCCGGCGAGCACGAACATCGGGATCGCGATCAGCTCGAACTTGGTCGAGCCGTTGTACATGTCGAGCGCGACGTTGACCACGCTCCCCGGCCCCTCGGCCGTGACCAGCCCGAGCACCCCGGCCACCGCCAGGCTCACCGCGATCGGCACGTTGATGCAGATGAGCACCACAAGGACGACGAAGAGCCAGAGGATCAGCATGTCAGCGGCCCGTTGGCGCCTGCTCGGCCGACTCGCGTGTCGCCGGTTCGATCTCCTCCCGCTCGTCCTCCTCCAGCGAGACGCCGCGGGCGGTGGCGCTCAGATACCGCGGCAGGCTCAACAGCTCGCACAGGATGAAGAGCGCCGCGCCGATCGGGATCACCGACTGCGTGAACTGCACCGGAACCCAGGTGAGCGAGACCAGAGACATGCCCTGGAGCACCAGCAGCACCTCCCAGCCCGCCCAGGCAAGCAGGCCGAAGAACCCGATGATTACCGCCTCGGCGAAGAGAGCGGCAGCGATCCGCAGTGTCCGCGGCAGCGCGAGCAGCACGGAGTCGAAACCAATGTGCCGGCGCTTAAGCGCGGCCAGCGCCGAGCCGTAATACGTGATCCAGGACAGCATGATCGCTGCGACCTCGTCATACCACGAAAAGCTGTTCCCCGAGATGCGCGCGAACACGGCGACGATCACGGTGACGGTCAGCAGCACCATCAGAAAGATGGTGAACAACTCGAGCACCAGTTCGACGACCCGGGCGGCGGATTTCAGCATCAGTGGGCGGGCCTTTCGGAAAAAGAGCCCCGCACCGCAAGCCGGCGCGGGACACAAGAACGTGGCGGCCGGGCGCCCTGCACCCGGCCGCGGGAACGGCTCAGGTGCCGCTGGCCAGGCTCTGTACCTGGTTGATCAGCTTCTGGCCGCCGTCGACCTCCTTGGCGAACTCCTTATAGATCGGCCCCGAGGCATCGATGAAGGCCTGCTTGTCGGCCTTGTTCACCTTGACGCCCGCATCCTTGACCTTCTGCAGCAGGTCCTTGTCCATCTGCGCCGCGGTCTTGTAGGCGAAGTCCTGCGCGTCGTTGCCGCACGCTTCGAGCGCCTGCTTCACGTCGCCCGGCAACGCATCGAAGTGCTTCTTCGATGCCAGGATATAGGCCGGCGTGTAGACGTGGTCAGTCAGCGAGAGGTACTTCTGCACCTCCTGGAAATGCGCGCTGACGATCTGCGCGAGCGGGTTCTCCTGCCCGTCGATCACGCCGGTCTTCAGCGCAGTGAACACGTCCGAGAACGCCATCGGCGTCGGATTCGCGCCATAGAGCTTGAACATTTTGACGCGCCACGCGCCCTTCGGCGTGCGCAGCTTGATGCCCTTGAGATCATCGGGCTTGTAGATCGGCCGGACATTGTTGGTGATCTGCCGGAAACCGTTCTCCATCAGGCCGACGATGTAGTAGCCGTGCCTCTCGGCCGCCTTCTCGAAAATCGGCTTCATCTGTTTCCAGACGCGGCGCATCTGGTCGCGGTTCTTGATGATGTAGGGCATCTCGAAGATGCCGAAGGTGTCGTCCACCGAACTCATCACCGAGGAGGGCAGCGAGAAGTCCACCTGGCCGAGCAGGAGCTTCTGCAGAAGCTCCTGGTCGTTGCCGAGCTGGCTCGACCCGTAGGTCTCGACCTTGGCCTTGTCGCCGAGCTTGCCGTTGGCGCACTTGGCGAAGTGATCGACCGTGACTTGGAACAGCGAGCCCGGCTCGCCAACATGGCCGAACTTGAGCGTCATCTGGGCCGCGGACGCGCCGCTTGCGAAGAGTGCCGCGACGGCGGCGCCAGCAATGAGAGCGGTGAGTTTCATGAGCTGCTTTCTCCCTTGGCTTAGTTTTTCGTGGCCGACCCTGTGGCCCCGGGTCTGGCCGGCAAACGGGGCTCCTCTGGCCCCCCATCGCCGCGGGACGGCGGGGCGCATCCGGCGGCGAAACGTCTTCACTCCTGTATCAGAATCTTCATAACGGCGAGCACGCCTCCTGTCCTGCGCGGTTCGGCTGCCCTTGTGAGCTGCATCGTGGCGCATCGCGCCCACTGCTGAGCTTTGCACCATCGCCGGAAGAATGCTATAGGATTTTGTATACAGAATGCGAGAGGGGCCTCACGGTCAATGGTGAAGATCAGAAACCTTGAGCAACGCCTCCATAACCGGGATGGGAACGAGGCTCCGTCCGGCAGCTCCGATCCTGAAGGGCTATGGCATGGAAGTCCTGCACTGTCCTTCAGCCGACCGGGCGGCAGGTGATGAGCGTCGTTCGGCTCCGGCCCATCCCTCGGCAATCCCTGCCTGACAGCGTCGCCGAAAAGCTGAGGAAGCTCATCATCAATGGCGCGCTGGAACCGGGGGCGAAGATCGACGAGAAATCCCTGTGCGACCGGCTGGGCGTCAGTCGCACCCCGTTTCGCGAGGCGATGCGCCTGCTCGCCGCCGAAGGCCTTGTGCGCATCACGCCGCACCGGGGCGCGCGCGTGGCCGAGATCATGCTTTCTGATCTCGCCGAAACATTCCCGATCATCGGTGCCCTCGAGGCGCTGGCCGGCGAACTCGCCTGCACAAGGATCACGAATACCGAGCTTCGCCAGTTGCGGCGGCTGCAAGAGCAAATGATCGACAGCCATTCCGCCGGTGACCTGGACGAATACTTCCGCCTGAATGAACGGATGCACCGGGTGATCCGCGAGATTGCCGGCAACGCACAGCTGAGCGAGTTGCTAGACAGCTTTTCGACTCGAGTACGTCGCGCCCGCTTCATGGCAAACCGCTGTTCCGGCCGCTGGGCGGAGGCAATTGGCGAGCATGACCAGATTCTGGCCGCACTCGAGGCCCGGGACGGTCCGCGCTTGGCCTTACTGATGAAGGCGCATCTGGCGAACAAGCATGCCGCGCTCGCGGCGGCGCTAAGACAAGCCGGCGATGTCGTCGAAGAGGCGGCGGAATAAGAGGATATCGATCAGGTCTCACGCCGGAACGATTGAATTAGCGGAACAGGAGGCGCCTCAGTTCCCTTGCGTGGCGGCCACGGCCCCTGCGGGTCGAGGAACGTAATGTTGTTTGTGCGCTTTGAGCGGCGGCGCTTCATCTACCCGATTGGCGTCGCAAAGGGCAGATTGAGGAGTCGATGTCAGGCCAGCTATATCGTGCAAACGGAAACAGAGGGCAAGCCCATCGCCGCGAACCGCAAGACAAAGTCCTAATCCTGCTTCGCAAAAATGTCCCAAGCGCAATGCATTGGGGGCCTTGGATTCCACCCGAGATCCCACATGACGCAGCTTCAAAAGCGCTGTGGAAGCAGAAGCGAGAGGAGATCAGCGTAGTATTGTTACGTGTTGCTTGCCGTTTGTCGTGAGCGGGAGTCAAAAATAGCTTACAAAGCCATCGTCGATGGGATTGGTGGTCTCAAATTAAGGATCGACAGCTCAACTGCGCCCTTTCCACGGCACGAAATAGCGCTCGGCCGCGCGCATCAGCATATCGATCGAATAGCCGATGATGCCGATAAGGATGATGCCCATGACTACGATGTCGGTGAGCTGAAATTTCGAGGCAACCATGATCATCATGCCGACGCCCTTTTGTGCGGCAACGAGCTCAGCGGCCACCACTGTGCCCCAGCATACACCCATTGCCACGCGTGCGCCGGTGAAGATCTCGGGCAGCGAGTTAGGGACGATGACGTGGAAGAGTATTTGCCGTTTCGAGGCCCCGAGCGAGTAGGCGGCGTGGATCTTGGTAATGTTCACCCCCGACACGCCGGCACGGGCAGCGATCACCATGATCCACAGTGCGGCCAAGAACAGAAGCACGATCTTGCCCGTCTCCCAGATGCCGAACCAGATGATGACAAGCGGGATCAGCGCAAGCGGCGGCACGGGGCGCATGAATTCGACGATCGGGTCGAACCAGCCGCGGAACCAGCTCGACAGCCCCATTGCATAGCCGAGCGGGATACCGACGGCCGCGCCACCGATCATGCCCAGCACGACGCGCATCAGCGACGAGCTAAGATGCCCCCACAGCGATACGCCCCGATAGCCGCTATGGGCGATCTCGATCAGGCGATGGATCACCGCCTCGGGCGTGGGCAGCCAGATCGGCTCGATCTGCATGCCCGTGTCGGGGACCAGGACGAAGGCGCCGCTACGCGTCACCTTGAGGCTGCCATGCGCGATACGGAAGGTCTTGTCCGGGACGATAGGATGGCCATCGACGGCGACGACCGTGCTGCCCGCGGGCGCATGGGTGTAGATCAGTGCGCTGCGCCATACGGCGGCCTTGGTCACGACATTGGGGGCGAAGCCATCGGCCTTTGCGGGCTTCGGCAGATCCGGCTCGTGGCCGACGGGATAGACCACCGTCTCGACCTTGCCCTTTGCGGTCGCACCCTGCTTGTCCTTCAGCGTGTAGGTGAAGGAGGTCGTGCCGATGAATGGCCCTGGCACGTGGAAGGGCACCCAGCGCGAGCCGGTGAAAGCACCCCAGATCAGGAAGATCGCGATAATCGAGATGACGGAGGCCGCGCGATCGGGGGTCACCGCGCTTTCGTCGCCGAAGGTCACCGTCTTACGGCCGGTCAGGTCGTGCTTCTCGCGGCGGCCGCGCACAAGGCGCAACACTAGGAAGGAGATGACAAAGATGGCGATATAGGCGAGCAGAACGATCATGCCGCACCTTCACTCCGGCCCATGATTTCCTCCTCCATGCCCCAGATCATCGACAGGATCTCCTCGCGCTTCTCGGCGAAGCCCTCGGATTTCTTGACGTCCCGCAAGTCGGCGCCGACGCCGCGGTCGGCGAAGGGCAGGCGATATTCGCGGAAGATCCGGCCCGGACGCGGCGCCATTACCACCAGCCGCTCGCCCAAGAGCAGCGCCTCCTCGACCGAATGCGTGATCAGGACGACCGTCTTGCCGGTGTCTTTCCACAATCTCAGCACAAGGCCCTGCATCTTTTCGCGCGTCAAGGCATCGAGCGCGCCGAGTGGCTCGTCCATCAGGATAACTTCGGGGTCGTTGGCCAGGCAGCGCGCCAGCGCGACGCGCTGCTGCATGCCGCCCGACAATTCGTAGACGGCCTTCTCCTTGAATCCGCCAAGCCCGACGGTGTCGAGCAGATCGTCCGAAATCTTGCGCCGGTCGGCCTTGCGCATGCCCTTCATGCGCGGGCCGAAGTCGACATTCTCACGCACGCTCATCCATTCGAACAACGCGCCTTGCTGGAAAACCATGCCGCGCTCGGGGCCGGGGCCGAGCACCGGCTTGCCGGCCAGCGTCACCTCTCCCTCGCTGGGGGCAAGGAAGCCGGCGATGATGTTGAGAAGGGTAGTCTTGCCGCAGCCCGAGGGACCGAGGACCGAGAGGATCTCGCCCTCCTCGATGTCGAGCGACACGTCTTTCAGCGCCTGGATCGACACGCCGTTGGGCAGGTCGAAGCGCATCGAGACATTCTGGATCGACAGGCCTGACATGGCTTTTCCGAAAATGACCGCCGAGATCGGGGCGGCCGGTACCAATGTCCCGGCCGCCATATTTGGCTACATTTTCGAAGCGGCTTTCAGAGGACCCGCATTCACTGCATCGTCGTAGCTACTGCGGACCTTCGGGATGTTGCCCGTCGAATGGAAGAAGTCGGCGACGTCCTTGAGATACTTCTGCGTCCCACCGCCCAGCCAAGCCTTGCTGAGCGTCGTCTTGTAGTCCAGGAACGAGAAGCCCTTGAGCATCGACTTGGCGGCACTGAGATCCATGCCAGCGTCCTTGGCGATCGCTGGCAGCATTTGCTTCTTTGCCGCATCGCCCGAGTTCCACTTGTCATTCATCTCGTGCACGACATGGAGGAACTTGGCCACCAGATCGGGCTTAGATGCAACAAACTCGGCCGGCCCGGTGATGCCATCATAGACGTGGAGGCCGATCGCGTCTTTTTCTGGACCCGTCAAGAGCACATGGCCATTTTCTTCCATGCGCTGAAGTCCGCCGCCAAAACCGCAGGCCATGTCGACATTGCCCTGTGCCAGCGCCACAGCGCCGTCGGCAGGCGCCATGTCAACAATCTGCATTGTCGAGGTATCGACGCCGAAATGCTCCATCTGCTTGAGGAAGTCATATTGCGCGGCAGTGCCGATCGGCACGGCGACCTTCTTGCCCTCGAGCTCCTTGACGTTTGCCTTGGTGATGTCGAGGCGGTTGGAGACCACGCAGTTGTCGTTGCCCGCATAGCTCACGGCGACGTCGACGAGCTGCAGGTCCTGTCCTGCCGAAGTGGCGACAATGAAGGGTGGAATGCCCTGGCTCACCGCCAGTTGCACGTCGCCCGAAGCCATCGCTGCACTCATTGCGGTGCCTGTATCGAAGGAGCGCCAGTTGATCTTGACGCCCATCTCTTTCTCGAACTGGTGGTGGGCCTTGGCGTATTCGAACGGCATAGCCCATTCGAGGAAATAGGCGACAGTGATCTGGTCCTGCGCCTGCGCGGCCTGAGTGCTGACTAAGAGCCCAACGCTGACAAGTCCACCAATAAGTCTAGATAGTCTCATTGTTCTCTCCCTTCTACATTGTTGATTGGGCTCTTCTGCATTGCGAGCATGGCGCAACAGCCTCTGCCGTCGGCGAACGCCGCTAAGTGCCGCAGCGTCGGGGCATATCTCGCCTATCCCTCCATAGACCGGCGTCTATCCGTCGTCAAAGTTTTCCGGGGAGCTTTGGCGCCTTCCTAATGGGCAGTTCGAAGACCCAAACCGTCTCACCGTCTCCCGAGGTCAATTTTTCTGCCATTCTATAGCCTTAATATGAAGCCGACCCGGGGCAGGAGAACAGAACGTACCTTCGGCAGACAACGCTGGTTACGGCCCCCCAATGAGGGTTCGGTCAATAACAGTCGGGGAGATAAACTGTCGGTGGTTTCACGCCCCCGCCACGATAAAATTACCCTCAAGCCAGTGGCTTGAGGGCTTCTTGATTCCAGCCGGGGCGCTGCGGTTGGTGGTACTGGAAGCACCGTGGAAGCAGCAGACTGAATTGGCCCCTGTTTCGACCGGACAGTCGGGCATGAGTTTGGAGGCTTGGGGATCTCCTTGAGCATGTGCTTATGTCCGAGATCGAAATCAACGCCGATGGCGGAGGCCGCCGGCTGGCTCATACCCTCGACATGGCACGCCCGGCGCACCCGCCTGTAAAGTTCCACAGAATACATCTCCCCGCCTTCAGCTCGTTTGCGTCAGGCGTGAAGGTGGCGGAGTTTTACCCCGCAATGGTCAGACCATCCGACCGATTCCGTGGTCCACTTTCCATCCGGAGGTCACACGCGATCGACCGCGACGCCGTCGACGCTTACATCGAGCATCTTGTCGGTCCCGATCTGCGCCCCGGCGACATTGTCATCATGGACAACCTCTCCGGCCACAAGGGGCCGAAGGTGCGCCAACTGATCGAGGCGGCCGGCGCCAGCCTGCTCTATCTCCCGCCATACAGCCCGGACTTCAACTGCATCGAGATGGCCTTCGCCAAGCTCAAGGCGCTGCTGCGCAAGGCCGCCGAGCGTACCGTTGACGGCCTCTGGATCGCCATCGGCCGCCTCATCGACCTGTTTACACCAGACGAGGGCCGGAACGACTTCGAAGCCGCAGAATATGATCCGAAATAGATGGGAAACGCGTTAGCAGTAGCGTTTCAAAGCGGCGTCACGGTCGGGAAGCCGTAGCCGCCCCTACTGGTGCCGAAAATCCTCGAGCGCCAGGTCGACTGCCGCATTTTTCGCTGTCAGCCGTCGCGTTCTCGATGTCGCTGACGGGTCGCGTGACATGGCCGAGCAACCGATCGACCTCTCCACCAATGCCCAGGCTGTCCACCGCCATTGCGATCTCCGCCGCTCGCGGGCGACCGCAAACGGAATCGGCCAGGCCATAGAACTTTTCCCGCACCTCCGCTTCCGTGACCGGGGCCTCTGGATCGCCCCGCGCTTCCGTCGGGACTGACGCCAGGCGCCGACCGTCCTTCAGCACCAGGACGACATGGGCGATGCGTCGCGCGGGAAAGGCGGCATTGTACTCGGCCGCCTCGGTTAGGATCATCCCTTCCGAGAGGCGCAGGACCTCCGGATCGTTGAAGGTGGATGGGCTCACCTCTTCCGGCCCAACGCGCCCTCGCACCACGGCGGCGGCAACAGGGAAGGCGGTGGAGTACTGTGCCTGCTCGGTTGTCGTCGGACGCCGCGTTGCGAGGCGAAGCGACTGATGGAACGTCACAACCTCGATCCGCTCGATCATATCCGAGGTCAGACCGTGCGCTTCCCGCAGGTCGAGCGCCGCCTGCAGCGGGGGCTGTGCCCAGCGGCAGACGGGGTAAGGCTTGCAGTACTGTTCGTAAATCCGCCAGGTCTGCCCGAGATTGCCCCACAGATCTGCGACGTCCTCGCCCTCTACGGTCACAGCGGGGGCGCCGGTGAAGCCCTCGGCGGCGAGATAGGCTGCCGAGACGCCCGCCATGGCGCCCCAGCCGGAACCGTCCTTGACCATGGTCGGGTGGTCGATGCAACGCATCATCTGGCTGCGGGGACCATGGTACTCGGCGATACCGATGGCTTCGCGGGTCCGCCCGGCATCGAGGCCAAGGACGCGCGCGCCAAGCGCGGCGCAGGTGACGGCGATCCAGGCGCCCGACGTGTGATAGTCGCAGGCGGTGCGGTGGAGCGCGATGCCGGCACGGGTGCCGATCTCGTAGCCGAGAACGAGTGCGGTGAGGAACTCCTCGCCCGAGAGCTGCCCCTTCGCCTCCATGAATGCGAGCAGGGCGGGGAAGCTGCCGCAGCCGACATGGCCCTTGGTCAGCTTGTGGCCGTCGTGCCCGTCGAGGGAGTCGATGGTCATGCCGCCGGCGAGCGCCGCACCCGCGGGGCTGACGGCCCGGCCATCGAACAGCATGTGCGCTTGCTGTGATCCGGCGCCGAAGTGTCCCGCGGCATGGTCGCGAATGATGCGCGAGAGATCGGTCGTCGAGCCGCCCGCGGCGATCCCGATCAGATCGAGGAGCCAGCGGCGGGCATGGCGCACCACCTCAGGCGGCAGGTCGGCGAAGTGCAGGTCGTGGACGAAGTCGCGGAAAGGAGTGGCCATGGCCGAATTCTTTCGAAAAGCGGGGCAGGGTCAGCGCCCGGTGAAGGTCGCGGCGCGCTTCTCGAGAAGCGAGTTGACCGCCTCCTCGTGGTCCTCGGTCTGGTGCGAGGCCCCCTGATATGCAGCGGCCAGTTCGAGGAGCGAGTCAAGCCGGGTGTTCAGCCCCTCGCGCAGCAGCCGCTTGGCGAGGCGGAGCTGGCGGGGCGGATTTTTGGCGATCCGCTCGGCCAGCGCACGGGCTTCCGGCAACAACTGGTCAGGCTCGACAACCTTGGAGACGAGACCCCAGGCGAGCGCTGTCTCGGCGTTGACCGGCTCGGCGGTGAAGGTCATCTCGGCGGCGCGGCTCAGGCCCACCTGGCGGGGCAGCAACCAGCCGCCGCCGTCGCCCGAGATCAGGCCGACGCGCACGAAGTTCTCGGCGAAGGTGGCTCGGGTCGAGGCAATGCGGATGTCGCAAAGGCAGGTGGTGTCGCAGCCGGCGCCGTAGGAGGGGCCGTTCACGGCGGCGATCAGGGGCACCTCGCATTCCCACAGCGCCTTGGCGACGCGCTGGATGCCGGCGCGGTAGCCATCCTTCACGGCAAGCGCGTCGCCGGCGAAGGTCTCGCGCTTCTCCTTCATATGCTTGAGGTTGCCGCCCGAGGAAAAGGCCTTTCCCGCCCCGGTCAGGATGGCGCAGCGGACCGAGAGGTCGCGGTTCATCCGCTCGCAAGCCTCGACGATGCCCGCACACATGTCGTGGTCGGTCATCGCGTTCATCGAGTCGGGGTTATTCAGCGTCAGGGTGACGATGGGGCCGTCCTGCTCGTACAGCAGCTTCTCGGTCATCTTGCTGTCCCTCTTGTCAGGCTGCGGCGGCAGGGGCATGCGCGGCAATGAGCTCGCGCTTCAGCACCTTGCCGCTCGGGTTCGTGGGCAGCGCATCCATGAAGAAGTACCGCTTCGGCCGCTTGTAAGGCGCGATGTCGTCGCTGGTCTTGCAGTAGGCATCGACCGCCTCGCCTGTCAGCTCGGGGTCCGAGGCGACGACGAAGGCAGTGACCACCTGGCCCCATTTCTCGTCCGGCAGGCCGACGACCGCCGCCTCCTGGATGCCGGGGCAGCGGTAGAGCACCTCCTCGACCTCGCGCGGATAGATGTTCTCGCCGCCCGAGATGATCATGTCGTCGGCGCGACCGTGGAAGTAGTAGAACCCGTCCGCGTCCCTCGAGAAGAGGTCGCCGGTGTAGATCCACCCGGCCTTCAGCTTCTTCGCGGTCTCGAACGGCTTGTTCCAGTAGCCCTCCATCGCCTGCGGCCCGCGGACGATGAGTTGGCCGATCTCGTCCGGCTCCACTGTCTCGGAGGGCGGCACCTCGCGCGATTGGTCGTTGACGATGACGCGGGCCTCGGTGATCAGCGTGGGCTTGCCGCACGAGCCCAGCTTCGCCAGCGCGTCCTCCGGGTGGAGGATTAGCGTCAGCGACGCCTCGGTCATGCCGTAGCCGTTGAAAATGCCCGGGCAGAACTCGTTGATCACCCGCTCCATGGTCGCCGACGAGATCGCCGCGCCGCCGGTGGTGATCATGCGCAACGACGAGACATTGTAATCCCTGAAGTGGGGGTGGAACAGCATCTCCTGGATTTGGGTCGGCACCGCGAAGAGGGTGCTGATCTTCTCGGCCTGCACCACCTCCAGTGTCTTTTCGGCCTCATAGCGGCCCATCACGACATTGGTGCCGCCGACCATCATGTGCGGGATGAAATAGGCCTGCATCCCGCCCACGTGATAGAGCGGTGCGATGTGCAACGCATTGTCCTTGTGCGATAGCCCATACTCCATCACGCAGTTCATCGCGATGGCGAGGTCGTTCGAATGCGTGTGCATTACCCCCTTCGGCCGCCCGGTGGTGCCCGAGGTGTAGACCAGCGCCGAAATGTCGTCGCCGCTGGGCGCTGGGCGCGGCTCGCCTCGGTCCTCAGTTTCCTCGGCCAGCGTCTCGAAGTGGTGGTGACCGTCGGGGATCAACGCCTTGTCATAGGCGCAGCCGATGAAGTCATGCACCGACTTGACCTGCGCCTGCACCTTCAGGGCGTTTTCAGTCAGGTAGCGGCCGTAGACGAAGATCCGGGCACCCGAGTCCTGCACGATATAGGCTGCCTCGCCGGCGCTCAGGCGGAAGTTCAACGGCACCGCGACAGCACCGAGGAGTTGGCAGGCGAAATAGGTCGTGACGGAATTCTCGGAGGTGGAGACATAGAAGGCAACCCGGTCGCCGGGGCGCACGCCCATATCCTGCAATGCCTGGGCGAAGCGGCGAACGCGGGCCAGCCACTCGGCATAGGTCCATTTGCGATCCTCGAAGATCAGGGCGGTGTGGTTCGGATATCGCTCGACCGAGGCTTCAAGAATGCGGGCGACGTTCATGTCATCTCCTCCGGCGGGATCAGAGGTTGGGCTTGATCGCCGGCATCTCGCGGGCGGCGATCAGGTACTTGTTCATCTCGGAGCTGCCGCCGACGATCGGCAGCGCGCGCGCGTCGCGGTAGATCTGCTCGGCCCGACCATATTGGCGGGTTATCCCGTCGCCGCCGAGGATCTGGACGGTGCGGTCCGAGCAGAAGACGGCTGTTTCGGTCGCCATCAGCTTGGCTTGGGCGGCCTCGCGCATCAGGTCCTTGCCGTCGATTTTCGCATCATACATCTTCGCGGCCCGGTAGGTCAGCAGCTCGGTCGCGTCGATCCTCCAGCTCATGTTTGCGACCATGTCCCAGATAAGCTGCTTCTGGCCAAGCTTCTGGCCGAAGGCGTCGCGGTTCTGCGCATGTCCCTTTGCGATATCGAAGGCCGAGCGCGCGACGCCGAGACCCGAGCCCCCAAGGATCACCCGCTCGAAGTTGAAGGCGCCCAGCATGATGCGGAAGCCGCCATTGAGCTGGCCGAGCAGGTTCTCCTCCGGCACCCGGACGCCCTCGAGCTTCACCTCGCCGACGACGCAGCCGCGCCGGCCCATGAAGTTGTAAGTGCGCGGGAACGACATGCCGGGCGTGCCGGCCGGCACCGCGACGGCGGTCATGCCCTTCTGCGGCGCCACGTCGGGGTCCGAGATCCCCCACACGATGTAGACGTCCGACTTCGAGGCGTTGGAGATATAGCGCTTAAAGCCGTCGATCACCCATTCGTGCGTCGTCTCGTCGAAGCGGATGCGGGTTTCCATCCCGGCGCTGTCCGAGCCCACATTCTGCTCGGTCATGCAGATCGACCCGATGGCGGTGCCCTCGAGGATCGGGGTGAGGTAGCGCTCCCGGATCTCAGGACGTGCATGGGAGTGGAGCGGGTAAGCGCAGGAAAGCGCCGTGGCGATGGTGGTCTCGAAGGCGTAGTTCAGATAGGCCGCCTCCTCCGAGAGGATCGTGGCGTGGGTGAGCCCCGGATTCTTCAGCGATCCGCCGTAGAGGTCGGCGAACATCAGCTTCATGTAGCCCGCTGAACCCAGGGCCCGGACCACCCGCTTGACCGCTTCCCAGTCTTCCTCGCGCTCGATGGCCTCGCAGCACGGCGCCAACTCGTGGTCGAGGAAGTCCCGGATCTCAGCTCGGAAGGCCCGGTCCTCGTCGGTCAGGAAGAAGTCGCGCATGAATGGGCTCCTCAATCGTCTTCGCGGACGAAGTCCGGCACGCCGAGCTGGCCGATCAGTCGCGCCGTCTCGCGATGGATCAGCGAGATGTTGCTGTCTCGCACGGTTGGCAACAGGTGGCGCGCCTTGCGCACCTGGTCGTAATCGAGCTCGGCGGTGATCAACTCGGGCTCCTTGCCGGCCACCGCGATCTCGCGGCCGAAAGCGTCGACGATGCGCGAGCCACCCCAGAAGGTCAGGTCCTCCTCGCTTCCGGTGCGGTTCACCATGATCGAGGGCGCGCCGTACATCATCGAGTAGAAGCGCATGGTCAGGGCCCAGCCCCCCGGGTTGTCGAAATCGGCGCCGACCGCCTCCACGCCCGAGCTGACCGGCGTGATCAAGAGCGTAGCGCCGTGCAGGAAGGCGAGATGGGTCAGGGCCGGATTCCACGCGTCGGCGCAGATCAGCAGACCTGCGCGCCAGTCCGCGTCGATGGCATAAGTATCGACGAAGCGGCCCGAGGCGTAGTGCTTGCCTTCCTCGAGCTTGCCGTAGGTCGGCAGGTTCACCTTTCGGTGAAGATAGACCAGCCGCCCACCCTGCAGGATGGCGGCGGTGTTGTAGAACTGGGCCGCTGGGCCCTCTTCGATGAAACCGACCACCACCGCCATGTCGCCGGCGGCGCTGGCCAGGCGCCTGAGGCGCGGATCGGTCCGGAGCATCGCGGCGCTCAGCAAGCTCTTCGCGCCGTGATGCCCGGTAAGCGAACTCTCGGGCATGACCAGAAGGTCGAGGCCCATTGCGCGGCCCTGCTCGATCCAGTCGAGGTGGATCTCGATGTTGGTGTCCAGATCAGCGATTGCGCTCGCGAACTGCGCGGCGCCTATCTTGAGTTTGCGCGGCACGGACGTTGTCCTCGTCAGGCGCCGGGACGCAAAAGGCGCCCCGGCGCGGTTGCCTCAGATGAAACCGTTCTGCTTCAGGAAGTCCTTGGCGACGTTCTCGACCGAGACCTTGTCAACATCCACCTTCGCGTTCAGGCCGGCCATCACCTTGTCATCCAGCTTCGCCGAGACCTTGTTCAGCAGCTGGCCGATGTCGGGGTGCTTCTTCAGCACCTCGGCACGGATCACCGGGCAGAGCGCATAGGAGGGGAAGAACCCTTTGTCGTCCTTGAGCACGACGAAGTGGAATGCGGGGATCCGTCCGTCCGTGGCGAAGACAAGACCTACGTCGACGTCACCGTTCTTCAGCGCCTGATAGACGAGACCGGAGTCCATCCGCTTGATGTGCGAGCGCTCGAAATGGAAACCGTACGCCTTCTCCATCGGCTTCAACCCGTCCGGCCGGGCGTAGAACTCGGCGTTGGACGCGAAGGTCAGGTCATGCTTGGCGTTCACATGGGCCGCAAGCTCGGAGAGCGTGTGGATGTTGAGCTTGTCGGCCTCCTTCTGGCGCATCGCCAGCGCATAGGTGTTGTTCGCCTTGGATGGATTCAGCCACACGATGCCCTTTTTGGCGTCGAGCTCCTTGACCTTGGCATAGGTCTGGGCGGCGTTGAGCTTCTCTTTCACCTTGTTGTAGGTTATGAGCGACGTGCCGGTGTACTCCCAGTAGACGTCGATCTGACCATTCTCCATCGCCTGGCGCACGGCGGCCGAGCCCATGCCCGAGCGATTGTCCACATTGTATCCCTTCGCCTCGAGCAGCTGCGCCGTGATTGACGACAGGATCTGCTGTTCGGTGAAGTTCTTGCCGCCGACCACAATGGTGTCGGCTGTGGCCGCGGTCACTCCGCCGGCGGCGACGACCGATGCCACGGCAGCACCGGCAAGCATGGATTTCAGGCCCTTCATAAGCATTGGCGCGTTCCTTCCTTTCGCCAGTTCAGCAGCCGCTTCTCAGCGAAGCGGGTTCACCCCCCTGGGGATCAGGTGCAGCTGCCCCTGTCCCATGAGAAAGTCGACCAGCACCGCCAGCAGCGCGGTCGGGATCGCGCCTGCCAGAAGGGTGCCGGTGTCCATCAGATCGATACCTGTGAAGATCAGCTCGCCCAGGCCGCCGCCGCCGATCAAAAAGGCCAGCGGGGTCGTGCCGACGTTGATCGCAAGCGCGGTGCGAATGCCCGAGAAGATGACGTAAAGCGCGTTCGGCAGCTCGACCCGCCATAGGATCTGCATCGGCGTCATGCCCATGCCGTGCGCGGCTTCCTTGAGGTGCGGCGGCACCGCCAGCAACCCGGCGTAGGTGTTGCGCACGATCGGCAGCAGCGAGGCGACGAAGAGGCCGAAGATCGCGGGTGCGAAGCCGATGCCGAGGACCGTCATCGACAGCGCGAGCACCGCCAGCGTCGGGATCGTGGTGCCGATGTTGAAGATCTGCATGATCGTCTCGGAGACCCGTTCCATGCTTGGCCGGGACAACCAGACGCCGATCGGAACGCCGACCAGGATGGCTAGGCTGCCAGAGACGCCGACCAGCACCATGTGCTGCTGCGAGAGATAGACGATGTCGCCCCAGTGGGAGGCGATCTGGTCGATCAGACCGGAGGCGCTCACCCAAGCGCCCAGCGCGAAGGCGGCGATCAGGCCGAGGGTGCGGCCAATTCTCGGATTCATCCGCATCGTCGCCCCTTTCAGGCTACCGCCTCGGCGTCATCGCGACGATAGGTCTCGCCAAGCGCACGGGTCACCGCGGGCTGCGTGACCAGCCCGGCGAAACGACCGGTGTCATCGACAGCGGCGAGCCACGCCGTGTCATGCGCGAACATTTCAGAAACTACGGCGCGCAGGTCGGCACGCGCCGGTACGGTTGCCGGCAGAGGTCGCGCAAGCTCCTGCACCAGCCCGCTGGCCCCTTCCGCCATCTCCTCTGTGAGATAGCCGATCGGGTGATGGTCTGCGTCGATGACCACCGCTACCTTTGCGCCGTGGTCGCGCATCGCCGAGAGCGCGTCATGGACCTTGCCATGGCGCGAGACCGCGGGCGCATCAGCATCCGCGATCTCCGCGGCAGTTACCAGCCGCAAGCGCTTCAGCGTCCTGTCGGCGCCGACGAAATCGGCGACGAAGGGATTGGCCGGATGGGCCAGGATCTGGTCGGGGCTGTCGTACTGCTCGATCTTTCCGTCGCGGAAGATGGCGATCTTGTCGCCCATCTTGACCGCCTCGTCGATGTCGTGACTGACGAACATGATGGTCTTCTTCAGCTCCGCCTGCATCTTCAGGAACTCGTCCTGAATGATCTCGCGGTTGATCGGGTCGATCGCGCCGAAGGGCTCGTCCATCAGCATCACCGGCGGGTCGGCCGCCAGTGCCCGGATCACGCCCACCCGCTGCTGCTGGCCGCCCGAAAGTTCCTTCGGGTAGCGCTTGAGGAAGATGTGCGGGTCGAGCGCCACGAGGTCGAGGAGCTCGGCGGCGCGCTTCTTGGCCCGGGCCGAATCCCAGCCCAGCAGCCGTGGCACGACGCAGATGTTCTCCTCGATGGTCATGTTCGGGAACAGGCCGATCTGCTGGATCACGTAGCCGATCGAGCGGCGCAGCGTGACGTCGTTGAGCCCCGAGGTGTCCTTGCCGTCGATGAAGATCTTGCCCGACGTCGGCGGGATCAGCCGGTTGATCATCTTCAGCGCGGTGGTCTTGCCGCATCCCGAGGGCCCGAGCAGGATGCAGATCTCGCCCTCCGGCACCTCCATGCTCACATTGTCTGCGGCTACCACCGGCCCGTTGGCGGTCTCGAAGATCTTGGTGAGGTTCTCGAGTCTGATCATCTTGGCGGTCCCGGGAAGTTAGCACTGGGTATGGTCGGCACTAGCGGGTCACCGCTTGAGACCAACAGGGGTGAGGCGCTTCTGGAGTTGCAGAAGCAGCCAGTCAGCGACGATTGCGAGCAGCGAGACGGCCAACGCGCCGGCGATGAGTTGGCGCGGGTCCGTCTGGCTGATGCCGCGCGAGATCAGGACGCCGAGACCGCCCGCGCCGATATAGGCAGCGATGGCGGCGACACCGATGTTCATCACCACGGCGGTGCGCACGCCCGCCATGATCACGGGCACGGCGATCGGGATCTCGACCCGCCACAGCCGCTGGGCCGGGGTCATGCCCATGCCGCGGGCGGCCTCGCGCAAGGCCGGATCGACATTGGTTATGGCGGTATAGGTGTTCCGCACGATCGGCAGCTGCGAGTAGAGCAGGATCGCGATCACGGCGGGCAGCCAGCCGATGCCGTGGCCGATCAGCGAGAGCACCGGGATCATCAGGCCGAACAGCGCGATCGACGGGATCGTGACGATGATCGACGCAACGTAGAGCACCGCGTTGGCCGCAGGCTGGCTCTGGGTGATGGCAATCCCGATCGGCACGCCGGTCAGGACTGCAAGCCCGACAGCCACGGCCACGATCGAGATGTGCTCGACGCCGAGCGCGGCAATGGTGCCGAGGTTGTTGTAGATGAAAAGGAGCGTTCCCATTCCCCTATCCGCTTTTTTCTTTCCGGGTATCCGGGCATTGCCCGAAAGCCCGCTGATGAGCGTTGCGTTACCGGAAAGGCCGTATAGATGAAAGCTGCGAGTGACGTCTTACGTCGCGTCGCCAATTTCTTGCATCGTTCCGACATTTCCGTCGTGGCCCCGCCGGCGTACGGCGGACGGCGGCAGAGCATAGCACGCCTTGAACGCCCGGCTGAAGTGGCCGGGGCTCGAGAATCCGCAGTGCGCTGCAATTTCCTCAAGGGTTTCAGTGGACTGTAGTAGCCAATGCAGCGCAACTTTCAGGCGCAGATCGAGGTAGAATCGCGACGGCGACTTGCCGAGAGCTGATTCGAAAAGCCGCTCCATTTGTCGTTCTGACAACCCTCCGAATTCCGCCACCTTTGCGATCGGCATGGGCTTCGAGATGCGCCCCTCCATAAGTCGGATCACGGTCACAAGCCTGCGGTCAGTAACCTGATAGCGCCAATGCACATCTTGGCGCTGCATTGCGGTCGCGGCGCGGACGGGTCCGTGCAGGAACTGGTCGGCAACGTCGGCCGCTACGTCGCGGCCGTCGCGGCTGGAGATCAGTGCCAGCATCATGTCCATCGCGGCGGTGCCGCCGGCAGCGGTGATAATTTCCGAACTCATGCAGTACAGGTCCGAGCAAACGCAGACCTTCGGAAATTCCTCCGCGAGCCGGCGGTGCGTTTCCCAGTGGATCGTCGCCCGGCTTCCATCGAGGACCCCGGCGCGGGCAAGGATTAGTGAGCCATTGCTGATCGCGCCAATCATGCGTTTGCCGTCGCGAAGGTTTCGTAGCCATTGGAGCAACTTCGGCTCGTGGTAGGCGTCGACATCGAGGCTCGCGACAACAACCGTAAGATCGCTAAACGGTGCGTCTGCGAGGCCATGCGCTGCTCTCATCTCCAAGCCGTTGCTCGCGGCAACCGGACCTGGATCACGCGAAACGATCTGCCACAGATAGCGCTGTTCACCGACGAGACGGTTGACGGACCGCAGCGGCTCGACGGCGGCACTCAGGGCCATCATCGAGAATCCTGGAACCAGGAAGAATGAAACAGAGAAGGATCGAGCGCCGCTTTGCGAGACGTTCAGGGCGGATGGCTCAAGCGGTTGCATTCATTAACTTTGCTCTGACGCTGGCGCCTGCGCAAGCTAGCTCGAAAGGTCGCACGGACCCCGGACCAAAGACGGGGTGAGGTCCAGAGACATTCGATCGGTGCCAGCGAACAGGCTGCCACAGCGGGGAGCAGGTCGCTCAGGCTGGATTGCGAGCACGTCGCTTTGCTCCCCAATGCCGGACCGCATGTTGTTCTGCCCTCCCTATTGCAATTCCCGAAGTCGCTCGACCGGAGAGACGCGCGCCCCGCGTTCCGCATTCAACACCGCAGCACTGATCGAGACGAGCGCGGCGAGCGCGATGCCGACCACGTAGAGCCAGGGCGTTGTCAGATGCTGTGGCGGCGGGTCAAAGACCCCCCGCAGGAGCTTCACCAGCATCCAGGCGATGCCGAAGCCGCCTGCAAGGCCGATCACACCTCCGACACCGAAGATCAGCAGGCCCTCGCTCCACAGAAAGGCACTGAGCTGCCGCCGCTTCGCCCCGAGCGCCTCGAGGACGGCGAAGCTGCGCCGACGATCTGCCAGGCCGAGGGCGAACACGAGCCCGGTCGCCGCGGCGACCATGACCACAGCGAACGCGAGTTCGATTCCGGTGAGGCCCGCCAGATCCACGGCCGTCAGACTCGACCCGATGAGGCTTTGTGCTGATCCGATATCGCGCACCTTCGCGCCTGGAAGCGCGCTAACGACCTTTCGCGCCCGGGCGGCGACCGATGCCGGGTCGCCGTTCGTGCGCATCAGGACAGTTTCCGCCCCGCGCGTCTTCGTGACCTTGGAGAGGTAGGCGGCGTTCGCGACGAGGAACGAGTCCTTCGGTGCGGTCGGGAACTCGCGCACAACGCCCACGAAATGGAACGGGATCGCATGATACTGATGGTCTGGCAGTTGCAGCCGCAAATTGATTCGATCTCCCAGTGCGAGCTGGTAGTCGTTGACGGTCTCCTGCGAGACCAGCACGCCGTCGGGCGTCCTGGCGAGCGCGGCCATCGTCGCCTTGGCGTTGCCGTTGGCGAAATAGGCACTTGACAGGTCGGTCGCCTTGCCGAACGTGGCCGGGTCGATGCCGTAGATGTCCTGGAGATCTGCCCCGACATAGGCGAACCGATGCTGCAGCGGTTCGGCCGCGACGACCCCCGGCAGTGCGGCGAGCTTGTGCAGCACCTTTGAGGCGGGGGCGGCAGTCGTCCCGGTAACTGTCACGTCTGCGCCGTTGGTGAGGGCCGCATCGACTTTGGCCTGCGCATCGTAGGTGGCGTTGAAGACGGCGGTCGATGTCGCGAACGCGATTGCCAATGCCGTCAGCGCGATCCCGACCGTCATGCGGCGGCGCTGCCGGGACATCGTCGCTGCCACGACGTGCGACAACGACCCGGAAACCGGCTGGAGCAGAGTGCCGAGCGCGCGACGTCCGCGCCGCAGCGCGCCATTGGTCAGACGGACCACGAGGAGTCCGCAGCCGATCCAAATCAGCAACGGCGCGAGGAATGCCGTGTAGTCGACGGATGCGGCGGCCACGCCTTCGGGCGCAAGAACCACCCGATATCCCGAACTCGCGGTCTTCCAGAACACCAGTATGGCGATGATGATGAGAACCAGGTCGAGGTAGGCGCGGCGCCACAACGCGGGCGGTTCGATGCCCACCTCCATGCGGGCCGCGGCGACGGTGGCCTGCCGTGCCTCGCTCCAGGCCGGCAGCAGAACGGCGCCCGTCGCCAAAGCGAAACCGAACAGGCCGGCGGCCACCAGCCACGGCCAGGCACCCGGAGCAGTCACGCCCGCCCCCAGGGCGAGCCACGAGGCGAGCGCCGACAGCGCCAGTCCGCCGAGCGTGCCGCCAAAGCCGATCGCGGTCGCCTCGATCGCGGCCATGCCGAGGACGCCTTTGAGCGAGGCCCCGCGCAACCTCAGCAGCGACTGCTCGCGCCGGCGGCGATGCGCTCCGGAGCGAACGACGGCAATCGTGAGCAGCGCGGCGAGCGCTGCCCCGGGCGCACCGAGGAACAGGAACAGGACGCGGGCATAAAGTGCGTCTCCGCGCGTGGCATCGAGGCGTGCGGCGAGATTGTTGGCGAGCACGGCCTGACCGGCCACCCGGGCCTCGAGATTGTGGCCGGCCTGCACTGCTGCCGTGTACGCGGCTGCGGGATTGCTCGGCAGCGTCGTACGATCGATCAGGATGTGCAGCTGCTGGTGCACGCTGTGCGGACGGACCTTCTGTTGCGGCCTGAAAATCTGCTGCCATTGCGGCGTGGGGAGGAGAAGCACGTTGTCCGGCGGCGCTTGTGGCGCGGCGCCCTTCGGCACACCGATCGCCTGGAACATCGAATCGGCATTCGGTAAGTCGACAACGCCCGCGACTCTCACCCGCGCGTCCGGCAGACCAGGCCGATGAATGATGACAGTGTCGCCGAGCGTCACATGCAGGTTGGCCGCCGTCTGCTGAGCGATCAGGACGCCACTGTGCTGGCCGAGCAGATAGCGGATCTGGCCTGGGAAAGCCGCTGCGTATGTCGGGTCGATCCCGAGCACCTTGCCTGGACCGGTGGTCTGCACCGTCCCTCCAGTGGTTGCCTGGAAGCCATCGACCGACGCGTAATGAACATCCTGAACCTTGGAGAGCACGGCGGATCTCGTGGCGGCATCGCGGACAGCCTGCATCGAGGCGCCCGGTGCGAGCTGCACCTGCCAGTCGACCGGCACAGTCCGGAGGGCGCGAGCCGTCATCGTTGCCTGGCTCGTCTGCATGAAGATACCCAGCGCGGCGATCAGTGCCACCAGCGCGGCAATCCCTGCAACGGCCCCGAGCAGGCGCCCGGCGCGGACCCGCATCAGGCCGGCAATCCAATGTCCGATCATCGCGCGGCTCCGCTTGTCGGGCACAACCGGCCATGGTCCATGTGCCAGACTTGGTCCATCTGTTTGGCGACCGTCGGGTCGTGCGTGGCGACGACGAGAGCCGTCCGGGACACGGCGAGCCATGAGAGAAGCGAATCGATCAGCTGGTGCCCCGTCGCCCGGTCAAGCTGCCCCGTGGGCTCGTCCGCGAGCAGCAACTTCGGGCATTGCGCCATCGCACGCGCGACCGCAATGCGCTGCGCGCGTCCGCCTGACAGTTCCTCGGGAAGCCTGGCTGCGACATCGCCGAGTTCGAGCCGGTCGAGTGCTTCCATCGCAGTCGCGCGCGCACGCGCGCCCTTGCCGCCCAGGATCAGTGGCAGTTCGACGTTTTCGATCGCGTTCAGCGCCGGCATCAGGCTGGGCGATTGGAAAACGATCGCGACCTTTCCCGGGCGCAAAGTTTCCTGGCGTCCCAGAGCGGGCCAGCGAACTTCGCCCGATGTCGGGTGAACAAGGCCGGCCATGAGGTGGAGAAGCGTGGATTTGCCGCTACCGGAAGCGCCGATCAGAGCGATGCGGTCGCCCGGCTTCACGTGGCAGGTCGTGGCGGCGAGCGCCGCAATTTTCTTGCCACCTCGTTCGTAGACTCGGGCGGCGGCGCGGGTCTCCACGAGCGCGTCAGTCTGGGACGACTCGACCATCCGAAATCCGCACGAGCCGGGTTGCCCGGTCGGCGACGGCCGGGCTGTGGGTTGCGACAAGGATTGCACAGCCATTGTCCTTTCTTTCGCTCAGGAAATTGAGGATTTTGTTCTCGGTCTCCGCATCGACTTCTGCGGTGGGTTCGTCGCAGAGCAAAATGTCGGGATCGGCCGCGAGCGCGACCGCCAAGCCCGCCCGCGCGGCTTCGCCGCCGGACAGCTGCGATGGCAGTGCCTCCCCCAGATCGGTGAGTCCGAGACGCTCCAGCAGGGGCTCGGCGCTGCAGTTGCCCGCAATCCAGCGCTGCATGCCGATGTTGGATGCGACGCTCAGGTGGTCGAACAGATTGCCCGACTGCATGAGGATGCCGATGTGGCGGCTGCGAAGGCGCGCGCGCTTCGTCTCGGGCCGGCGTGACAGGCGCTCGCCCATGATATCGACGTGACCACCGTCGGGTTCGTCCAGCCCGGCGAGGCAAGCCAGAAGCGTCGACTTGCCGCTGCCGGACGGTCCCATCAACGCGACGAGCTCGCCGGCTGCCACGCTGATCGAGAGGCCGCGCAGTGCCGCTGTTTCCTCGTCACCGACATGGTAGAAGCGGTAGAGTTCATGCGCTCTGATCGGGCACATGTCACTGCCACTGGAATGAGTTCGACATCAGGCGCCAGGCATCGACGTTGTCCGCGCCGGCCGGGGCCGACATGTCGAGCGTCACAAGCTTTCCGTTGTGGAACATCAGGTAGCGATTGTGCTCGAGCCGGATCTGCCGGTTGGTCACCGGGTTCGGCTCCGAGTTCGCCCTGTACGCGATCAGCACAGCGGGGCCAGATTTCAGCCTGACGTTCTTGATCGCCTTGATATCGACTGCGCGTCCGGACTTCTGGAGCTCCGCCGCTCGCTGCGATTTCACCGATGCCGCCGTCGGCGCTTGGTCCGCTTTTGCGACACGGAGGTCGATCGTGTTGTACTTGTCAGAGAACTGGACGCCGTTTCCGGTCGATCGACGCGCCCAGCCTTCGGGCACCTTCATGCTGTAGCCTTGCGGCGCGGAGTAGCGAACGAATACTTGCTGGTCCGGAATATCGCCCGGTGGGTTCATTTCGGGCGCGACCGCCGTTTCGCCCGCCATCGCCGGAAGAACCGAAGCCGGAAGGGTGGCACCTGCGATTGCCGTGGCCAACGAGGCGACGACGATTGCAGTGGTCGGCCTATACGTCATGTTGTCCTCATAGGGTCGATCCTGCGGATGGCTCGCCGGACCGATATCGGCCCGGCGAAGTGCGAGTGGACGCGCAGCGGGGCCATGGCGCTTGATCGAGATCGCAAACGGCCACGCGGACGCAGCGCGGTTCAATCCTCGCTGCTTTCGCTCTCGATTCCGGTCTCGGAACCGCTTCGGTCTTCCTGATCGTTCGACACGATCTTGACGACCTTTCCGGTCTGCGGGTCGACCGGAGCTTTCTGCGTCTGGTTGTCTTTCGCCAGTTGGACTTCCAGGAACACAGTGCCGTTCTGGTCCTCGATGCCGCTGCCCACAGCGGTGCCGCCGGTCTGATGTTCGGCCGCCGTGATCGCCTGCGCCATTGTCACCTTTGCGTTCGCAATCACCGCGGCGTCGTTGGTCTGCTGCTGCTCTGCGCCCGCCGCGCCGGCCGCCACGACCAGTGGCATTGCAAATCCTGCCGCGGCCAGAACGAGACGTTTGCTCTTCATGAATCTCTCCTCTTTCCTCTCCGGGACAGCGCAGCGGCGCGTCGCTGCGGTTGAGAGTTATGCCGCCCGCATCACGTCATCTTGGCCGAAGGCTTACGGATGCCTAAGGTGAGTGCCGGTGACCTGCTCCCGTGTTTGTCCTCGATCGTAAGTCACGTCTGTTACGGGTTTGGTCCATTTCTGACCGGTTTGAGTCCTCCCGCGGGTCTCGGTGATTGCCCAACTCACGGCAGATCTCCTGGACCTGGGCCTGAGAAGTCTTTTCCGAGCCTCTCGCGCAGCGTCGAGACATCCAGCATCGACTCGGCCAGGAGCTTCTTCAGCCTGGCATTCTCCTCAGGCGCCTTCAGCCGCCTGGCGTTGGAGACTTCCCTCCCGCCATGCTACGAGCGCCATTTGTAGAAGGTCGGCTCGCTCACGCAGTGCTTCCGGCAGGGCTCCGTCGCGCTCATCCCGGCCCGGCGCTCCCTCAAGTTGCCGAAGATCCGCTCTTCGCTGAACCTGCTGCGCTTCATCGTCCGTCTCCTCTGTCGAGGAACAGACCAACCTCGGAACAACGAGGTTTCGGGGGAGCAGGTCACCTGAATCCCGCGGCACGCGACGCTCGCCAAGCGCAAGCTCCGCACGAACGCTAATTCCGTGTGCCCGCGGGACCGCGATAGCGCAGGGCGTCGACGAGCAGCGAGAAGGCAGGGGCCGGCTGGCGGCGACTCGGGTAATACAGGTGATAGCCCGAGAAGGGCTCGCACCAGTCCTCGAGGACGCGCACGAGGCGGCCGCTGTCGAGGTGCGCCCGCACCTCGGCCTCGGGCACATAGGCCAGGCCGAGGCCGGACAGTGCGCCCTTGAGCAGAAGCGCCACGCTGTTGAACACGAGCTGGCCGTCGACGCGGACGCGCAGCTCTCGGCCGCGCTTTTCGAACTCCCAGGCATAGAGGCCCCCATGGGTGGGCAGGCGCAGGTTGATGCAGCGGTGCCCGGTGAGATCCTGTGGTATGCGCGGCCTCGTCCTTGCCTCGAAGTACTCCGGTGCTCCGACCACGGCCATGCGCATTTCCGGGCCGATCGGCACGGCGATCATGTCCTTGTCGACGATCTCGACATTGCGCACGCCTGCGTCATAGCGCTCGGCGACGATGTCGGTCAGCCCGAAGTCGACGACGACCTCGACCTTGATGTCCGGATATTTCGGCAGGAAACGTTCGAGCGCGGGCCACAGCACCATGTTCGCGGCATGCTCGTCCGCGGTGATGCGGATCGTGCCGGCCGGCTTGTCGCGCAGCTCGCTCAAGGCAGATAGCTCGGCATCGATCTCGTCGAGCCGGGGCCCAAGCATGCGCGCAAGCCGCTCGCCCGCTTCCGTGGTCGCGACGCTGCGGGTCGTCCTTGTGAGCAGGCGCAGGCCGAGACGGGTTTCGAGGTTGCGCACGGTCTGGCTCAGGGCCGATTGCGACACGCCCAGTTTCGCCGCCGCGTTGGTGAAGCTGCGCTCCCGCGCGACGGCAAGGAAGGCCGCCAGGTCGTTCAGGCTCTCACTCGGCATTCATAAGCCACCCTAATAAGTTTGTGCAGATAATACCGTCTAATCAGGCTGCCGCAACAGCACTAGGTTCTGCCTCGAAGGCGCTGACGAAGGCGCCGGCAGCCAAGCATCCGAAAGGCAAGGAGGCCTAAGATGGACATCAAGCGCAGCGGCTCGCAGCCCTCGGGCAAGGGCCCCGAAGAGTATTTCACCGGCACGGTCCGCATCGACCCGCTCATGAGCCCGCCCGGGCCGGCGCGCGTCGCCGGGGCCAGCGTCACCTTCGAGCCGGGCGCACGCACGGCATGGCACACGCACCCGCTCGGCCAGACGCTGATCGTCACGGCAGGGTGTGGCAGGGTGCAACGCGAAGGCGGCCCGATCGAGGAAATCCGCCCCGGCGACGTGGTCTGGTTCGAGCCGGGCGAGAAGCACTGGCACGGCGCGACGCCGACCACGGCCATGACCCACATCGCCATCCAGGAAAAGCAGGATGGCTCCCCCGTCGACTGGCTGGAGCACGTCACGGACGAGCAATACGCGGGCTGACGCCTGCCGCCGGGAATGGATGGAGCGAACAATGCCGCACGTCGTCGTCAAGTTGTGGCCGGGCAAGAGCGAGGAGCAGAAGACCCGGCTTGCCCAGGCAATCACCCGGGATGTCATGGACATCCTGGGCCACGGCGAGGGCTCCGTCTCGGTCTCCATGCAAGAGGTCGATCCGGGCGACTGGGCCGAGCAGGTCTACAGGCCCGACATC
>NZ_JBZSYN010000179.1:0-38057 GCF_058622915.1 Thermohalobaculum sp.
GCGCCGACGCGGTGATCCGCCACGCCGACCTCACCGCGCTCTTGTATCTGCAGGGCTATACGGAGGCCGAGTTTCAGGGCGACTGAGCCCGCGCCACTGACGATCTTGTGACTGGACCGGAGGTGTGCGGCGGGTATCCTCGCCGGGCATAAGATGCCGCATCGGCGCGCCGTTAACTCTTACAGGTCCTATATAAGACATAGAGGAATTTTGGCGCATCGCGGCGGCACAAATGCCCGGCACTGATCTGGTTGGGCACCCGGTCCGTAACCATATTGTCGGGCAACGAGGCAAGAACCGGAGGTGCCCTTGCGACTGATCCGAAAACCGCGCTGGCAGATCCCCGAGAGCGAGGTGACGCCCGAGCACGTGTTCTGGAGCCGCCGCCGGGTGCTCGCCGCGGGCGGCGGGCTGGTCGCGGCCGGGGCCCTCGGCGCCACGGTCCTCGGCGGCTCGCCGCTGGCGCCCGAATCGGCCGCCGCCGCGACGCGGCCCGGCGGGCCGGGCACGCCCTTCAACCCGGTGCCGCCCACCAACCCGGCCTATGCCGATGCCGGACGGGCGATCACGCCGGAGGCGCTGAACAGCACCTACAACAATTTCTACGAGTTCGGCTCGCAAAAGCGCATCTACGACGCCGCGCAGGCGCTCGACACCAAGGGCTGGACGGTCAAGGTCGACGGCATGGTCGAGAAGCCCTTCGTGACCAGCATCGACGACCTGCTCGCCAAGGTCGACCTCGAGGAGCGCGTCTATCGACACCGCTGCGTCGAGGCGTGGTCCATGGTGGTGCCTTGGGTCGGCTTCCCGTTTCGCAAGTTCGTCGCCATGGCGAAGCCGCTCTCGGGCGCGAAATACGTCGAGTTCCACACCTTCATGAACCCCAAGATCGCGCATGGGCAGCGCCAGAGCTGGTATCCCTGGCCCTATACCGAGGGCCTGACCATGGCGGAGGCGAACAACGAGCTGCCGCTGCTGGTGGTCGGCGCCTACGGCAAGGTGCTGTTGCAGCAGTTCGGCGCGCCGATGCGCCTGCACCTGCCCTGGAAGTACGGCTTCAAGTCGATCAAGTCGATCACGCACGTGACCTTCACCGACAAGCAGCCGGTGAGCTTCTGGGAGGCTTTGCAGCCGAACGAGTACGGCTTCTGGGCCAACGTCAACCCCGCGGTGCCCCACCCGCGCTGGAGCCAGGCGACCGAGCGGGTGCTCGGCACCGACAAGCGCATCCCGACCGTGAAGTTCAACGGCTACGGCGACGAGGTGGCGAAGCTCTATGCCGGGCTCGAGGCGAAGTACGGCGACCGGCTCTATCGCTGAGCCGGGCCGTCCGGCGGGCCGCTCGATCCGGCCTCAGCGCCCCTTCCACACCGGTTCGCGCTTCTCGGCGAAGGCGCGGGCGCCCTCGAGCTGGTCGTCCGAGGAATAGAGCACGTCGATGCTGCGGAACTGGCGCCTTGCGATGCGGTTGAGCGCGTCCTGGAACTTCATGTCCTCGGCCTCGCGCACCACCTCCTTGATCGCGGCGTAGACCAGCGGCGGGCCGGATTCGAGCAGGCGGGCGAGCGCCCAGGCCGTCTCGCGCAGATCGCCGGGCTTGGTGATCTCGCGGATCAGGCCCCAGTGCTTCGCCTCCTCGGCGTCGAACCAGCGGCCCGTCATGAGCAGGTCCATCGCCACGTGGTAGGGAATGCGCTTGGGCAGCTTGAGCGAGGCGGCATCGGCAATGGTGCCCGAGCGGATCTCGGGCAGGGCGAAGGTCGCGGTCTCGGCGGCCAGGATCAGGTCGCACGAGAGCGCGAGCTCGAGCCCGCCGCCGCAGCAGATGCCGTTCACGGCGCAGATGATCGGCTTGTTCAGATGCGGCAGCTCCTGGATGCCGCCGAAGCCGCCCACCCCGTAGTCGCCGTCCACCGCGTCGCCCGCGGCCGCCGCCTTGAGGTCCCAGCCGGGGCAGAAAAACTTCTCCCCCTCGGCGCGCAGGATGGCGACGCGCAAGCCGTCATCGTCGCGGAAGGCGCGGAAGGTCTCGCCCATCAGGCGCGAGGTCTTGAGGTCGATGGCATTCGCCTTCGGCCGGTCGAGCGTGACCTCGAGGACATGGCCCTCGCGGCGGGTCTTGATGGGGGTGTCGGTCATCTCATGCTTCCCTCAGCCGGATCAGTGCGTCCGCCGCCACGGCGCCGTCGGGCGTGACGATCAGCGGGTTGATGTCGAGCTCGGCGAGCCGGCCCTCCATCGCGGTCACGTAAGACTGCAGCGCCATGCAGGCGGCGACCACCGCCTCGATATCGGCGCGGGGCCGGCCGCGATAGCCGGCCAGCAGCGGCGCGGTCTTCAGGCCGGCGATGGCGGCGCGGATGTCCTCCTCGCGCGCCGGGATCATCAGGGTCGCGGTGTCGGCCAGAAGCTCGGCCAGGATCCCGCCCGCCCCGATGGTCAGCGTGTAGCCGTGGGCTGCGTCGCGCACGACGCCGAGGATCAGCTCGGCGACGCCGCCCTCGACCATGCGCTCCACGAGCCAGCCGCGGGCGCCCTCCATGCCGCGCGCGGCGGCGGCGACCGCGTCGGTCGAGGCGAGGCCAAGGCGCACGGCCCCGGCCTCGGTCTTGTGCGCGATGCCCAAGCCCTTGAGCGCCACGGGCAGGCCGATGCGTCCGGCGACGGCGGCGGCCTCCTCGGGCGTCGCTGCGTTGGCGCCCCGGGGCACGGGCACGCCGTGGCGGGCGAGCGCCGCCTTGGCCTCCGCCTCGTCGAGCACGCGGGCCGGCGCGGCGCCGTCGGTACCCAGCAGCACCGGTGCCGGCAGATCCCGCGCCCAGCCTTGAGCAATGGCGGCGGCGGCCTCGGCGGCGGCCAGCGCCTCGTCGAGGCCGTGCAGCGGGGCGAGGCCCGCTTCCATCAGGTCGGCGGCGCGGTGCTCGGGCAGGTTCTCGGGCAGCGAAGCGACCACGGCGACGTTGGCCCCGGTCTGCGCCTTGGCCGTGGCGATGGCGCTGACGGCGCCCTGCCAGCTCGCGTCCGAGCAGCGGTCGAGGCGGGGAAAGTCGAGCACCAGCATCGACAGGTCGAAGCCGCAGCCGATCATGGCGGCGAAGGTGGCCGTCATGGCCGGCGCGTCGTTCCAGATGAAGGTGTGGTAGTCGAGCGGGTTGGCGACCGTGACCAGCTCGCCCAGCGTGGCCTTGACGCGGGCGCGCTCGGCCGCGTCGAGCGCGCGGAAGGTCAGCTTGCGCCCGACGGCCGCGTCGGCCATCAGGCTGGCCTCGCCGCCCGAGCACGACAGCGAGGCGATCGAGCGCCCGGGCAGCGGCCCGACGACGTGCAGCAGCTTCAGCGTCTCGAGGAACTCGGGGATCGAGCGCAGGACCGGCACGTTCATGCGCTCGAGGAAGGCGCGTGCCGCGGCGTCCGCCCCGGTCAGCGAGGCGGTGTGGGAGACGCTCGCCGCCCGTGCCTGCGCCGAGCGGCCGATCTTGAGCGCCACGACGGGCTTGCCGAGCGCGCGCGCCTTCGCCGCCATGTCCTCGAACGCGCGCACCTCGCCCACGCCCTCGATGTGCAGGCCGACGGCGCTGACGCGCGGGTCGTCCATCACCGCCATGGCCATCTCGGCGAGGCCGGTCTGCGCCTGGTTGCCGGCGGCGACCACATAGGCGATGGGCAGGCCGCGGCGCTGCATGGTCATGTTGATCAGGATGTTCGAGGACTGGGTGAGGATCGCCACGCCCCGGTCCACGCGCGCGCCGCCGTGCTGGTCGGGCCACAGCGGCGCGCCGTCGAGATAGTTGATCAGCCCGTAGCAGTTCGGCCCCAGAATCGGCATGTCGCCGGCGGCCTCGACCAGGCGGGCCTGCAGGTCGGCGCCGCCCTGGGCCTCGCCCTCGGCCTCCCTGAATCCGGAGGCGAAGCACACCGCGCCGCCGGCGCCGCGCCGGGCGAGGTCACGCACGATCTCGATCGTCTGGCGGCGATTGACGGCGATGAAGCTGGCGTCGGGGGGCTGGGGCAGCGCGTCGGCGCTTTGGTAGCAGGGCAGGCCGTGCATCTCGGGCCGCGTCGGGTGCACCGGCCAGACGGCGCCGGCAAAGCCCATCTTGAGGCACTGCTCCACCGCGTTCGGCCCCCAGGCGCCGCCGCCGAAGACGGCGATGGAGCGCGGGCGGAACAGGCGCGCGAGGTCGCGGGGCATCTAGGCGCCCTTGTCCGGGTCGACCTTGCCCCGGTCGCCCTCGCTCCGGTTGCCCTTGTCCCGGTCGATGTGGCCGAGGTCGCGGTCCGGGTCGATGCGGTCGCGCAGCATCTGCTTGAGCTGCTTGACATCGGGAAAGCCGCCGTCGCGCTTGCGCTCCCACAAAAGCGCACCGTCGAGGCGGATCTCGAACACGCCGCCGGTGCCCGGCACCAGCGCCACCGAGCCGAGATCGGTGCCGAAGGTCGAGAGCAGCTCCTGCGCCATCCACGCCGAGCGCAGCATCCAGTTGCACTGGGTGCAGTAGGTGATGGTCACCGCGGGCCTGGCCATCTCACGCCCCGAGCGGCCGCAGGAGCTCGCGGCCGATGATGTGGCGCTGGATCTCGGAGGTGCCGTCCCAGATGCGCTCGACCCGGGCGTCGCGCCAGAAGCGCGCCAGCGGCAGGTCGTCCATCAGCCCCATGCCGCCGTATATCTGGATCGCGGCGTCGGTGACGCGGGCCAGCATCTCGGTGGCATAGAGCTTGGCCGAGGCGATCTCGCGGTTGGCGGTGAGCCCCTGGTCGAGCCGCCAGGCCGAGGCCAGGGTGAGGAAATCGGCGGCGTCGATCTCGGTGATCATGTCGGCGAGCTGGAAGCTGATGCCCTGGAAGCGGCCGATCGGCTGGCCGAACTGGCGGCGCGAGGCGGCGTGGTCCACGGCATAATCGAACACCCGCCGTGCCCTGCCGACCGACATGGTGGCGACCGTGATACGGGTGGCGTAGAGCCACTCGTTCATCACCTCGAAGCCGCGGTCGACTTCGCCGAGCACCTGGGCGTCGGGCAGCCGGCAGTCGTCGAACTCGAGGATCATGTTCCTGTAGCCGCGGTGGCTGACCGAGTTGTAGCCCGGCCGGATGGTGAAGCCGGGCGTGCCGCGGTCGACCAGGAAGGTGGTGATCTTCTTCCTGGTCGGGCCGCCCGCCGTCTGCTCCTCACCGGTGGCGACGAAGACGATGACGAAGTCGGCGTGGTCGGCGCCGGAGATAAAATGCTTGGTGCCGTTGACGACCCAGTCACCTCCCTGGCGCCGGGCGGCGCACTTCATGCCGCGGATGTCGGAGCCGGCATCGGGCTCGGTCATGGCCAGCGCGTCCATGCGCTCGCCGCGCACGGCGGGCAGCAGGTAGCGCTCGCGCTGCGCGCCGACGCAGGCCATCAGGATGTTCTGCGGCCGGCCGAAGAAATGCGTCAGCGCCATCGCGCCGCGGCCGAGCTCGCGCTCGACCAGGGCGAACTCGAGGTGGCTCAGCCCGGCGCCGCCGACCTCTTCGGGGAAGTTGCAGGCGTAGAAGCCGAGCTCCAGGGTCTTGCGCTTGATCTCGGCGGCCACCTCGGGCGGCACCTCGCCTGTGCGCTCGACCGCCTCCTCGTGCGGGTAGATCTCGTTCTCGACGAAGCTGCGCACCGTCGAGACGATCATCTCCTGTTCCTCGCTCAGGCCGAAATGCATCCTGGCCTCCTGCTCAGTCGCTGTGGCCGGGTCCCGGCCTCGAGCCGGGACCTCCCCGGGCCCCGGGTCAGGCCCGGGGCAGTGGGCCTTTGCTCGCTCACCGCTTCTGCCCCACTGCGCGGCCCACCCCATCGGGCGCGGGCAGCTTCGCATGCAGCGCCGCGATCTGGGCGAGCTTGGCGGCCACCGCCGGCGCCGGCTCGCAGGCGGTGCGGGTCGCCAGGTCGACGTGGATCAGCATGTACTCGCCGGTGGCCAGGAGCCGCCCGTCGCCGTGATGGAGGCGGTGGAACAGATGCATCTTCTTGCCCGCGCCAGCCAGCACCTGGGTCTCGACATGCACCGGCTCGAGCGCGCGCACCTCGTCGAGGAAGCGGATATGCGCCTCGGCGGTGAAGTAGCTCAGTCCCCCGGCGATGTAATCCGCGTCGGCCCCGATCAGCCGCATGAGGCCGTCCGAGGCGTCGGAGAAGAGCTGGCCGTAGCGCGACTCGTTCATGTGCTGGTTGTAGTCGGTCCAGTCGGGCGGCACCTGCCGCGCGACGGTGCGGACGGGCTTCGAGAGGTCGGGCTCGGCCCGGGCCGCACCCTGCGCGAACAGCTTGCGCTCGTAGGCTGCGAGCACCTTGCCCGCGCCCCAGTCATTGGCCTTCAACGCCTGCATGATTGCGATCAGGTTGTCGTCGCGGATGCGCTCGAGCTCGCGGATCGAATGCATGCCCGACTGCGCGTCGGACTGGCTGGCGATGGCGTCGATCAGCTCTTCGGTCAGCTCTGGCACGTCCATCAGTTTGGTCCAGGGCCAGGCCAGCGCCGGGCCGAACTGGGCGATGAAGTGGCGCATGCCGGCCTCGCCGCCGGCGACGCGGTAGGTCTCGAACAGCCCCATCTGCGCCCAGCGGAGCCCGAAGCCGAAGCGGATGGCGTCGTCGATCTCTTGCGTGGTGGCGATGCCGTCCCTGATCAGCCACAGCCCCTCGCGCCACACGGCTTCGAGGAAGCGGTCGGCGATGAAGGCGTCTATCTCCTTCCTCACCTTGAGCGGCTTCATGCCGAGCCACTCGTAGAGGGCCATGGCGCAGTCGACGACGGCCGCATTGGTGCGGGCGCCGGCGACGACCTCGACCAGCGGCAACAGGTAGACCGGGTTGAACGGGTGGGCGACGATCAGGCGCTCGGGCTGCGCCAGCGGCGCCTGCAGGTCGCTCGGCTTGTAGCCCGAGGTGGACGAGGCGATGATGCCCTCGGCGTTCGCCGCCTCGATCTCGGCATAGACCCGGTGCTTGAGCTCGATGCGCTCGGGCACCGCCTCCACGACCAGCTCGGCTCCCGCGACCGCCTCGGCGACGGAGCCGGCGAGCCGCCAGGCGGCCTTCCGGCCCCGCGGCGCCAGGGTCAGCCTGGCATAGGCCCGGTCGGCATTGGCCAGCACGTCGCCGAGCTTGCGGGCGGCCTCGGGGTCGGGGTCGTAGACCGCGACCTCGACGCCGTTCTCGATCAGGCGGGCGAGCCAGCCGCCGCCGATGACGCCGCCGCCGATGACGGCGGCTTTCCGAATGGTGGTCATTTGGATTTCTCGATTTGCGCAAGTCCGCGCGTGTTGATCTCGCTTATCGCCCCGTCAAGCAGGCGCACAGCCACTTCGCTCTCCCAGCCGGCACCCGATACAGAACCGCGGATGGAATCGAGCGCATCGACGACATCGCCATAGGTCAGAAAGCCGAGGCGAATGCGCGCCGCCATTTCGACGATGGATTCGGCATCGACCGGCACTTGCCCAATTCCGATACGTTCGGGGATATGCTGTACAGCTTCTGCAAGTCGGTCCGAAACGGAGGTTTCTTGGCCGTCGCACCACAGTTTCCGCCAGGATTCCCGCCCGATGTAAATCAGCGCGTGATGCCGTTGCGCCGGCCCTATCTGCTCTGCCTTGGCGTGAAGATATAGGTACTTCGCGAGCTGGTTCGGCGACGTTTTGGCGTCGACCTTCATCTCCATCGTGACGAAATGCCGGCCGCCATCGAAAGCGAAGTCCGGTTGCGTCGAATTCACTGGCAAATCGTAACGGGGCTCAAAATCACTTCCGACAACATAGTAGCTGTCGAGCCAAGATTCGCCGATCGCCCGCTCCGTCAGTTTTGCGATGAGCAGATTTGGGCCAATTGCGAACAGGATTCGCAAAATATGGTTTAGAGGCTCCTCGGTCCGACCGAGGTGCCGCCGAACATTCTCCCAACCTCCGTGCGATCTGTCGGGATCAGGCACGCGCCCGAACTTTCGCGGGTCCCAATAGAACCACGCACAGACGTCATAGAAGAAGCTGGGCCAAGGTGCCCGGTCGTCGGCCACTTCCAATCCTCCTAGGCCGCCCGCGGCGCCCGCTTGGTCAGCTTCAGGCGCTCGCGGACCTCGGCGGGGCCGATCACCCGGGCGCCCATGCGCTCGACGATGCCGACCGCGCGGTCGACCAGCTGGGCGTTGGTCGCCAGCACGCCTTTCTCGAGATAGAGATTGTCCTCGAGCCCGACGCGCACATTGCCGCCCGCAAGCACGGCGGCGGCGGCGTAGGGCATCTCGTTGCGCCCGAGCGAAAACGCCGACCAGTGCCAGTCGGCCGGCACGTTGTTGACCATCGCCAGGAAGGTGTTCAGGTCGTCGGGAGCGCCCCAGGGCACGCCCATGCAAAGCTGGACCAGGGCCGGGGCCTCGATGACGCCCTCCTTCACCAGCTCCTTGGCGAACCAAAGGTGGCCGGTGTCGAAGGCCTCGATCTCGGGGCGCACGCCGAGCTCGGTCATCATGCGGCCCATGGCGCGCAGCATGCCCGGCGTGTTGGTCATCACGTAGTCGGCCTCGGCGAAGTTCATGGTGCCGCAGTCGAGCGTGCAGATCTCGGGCAGGCAGGCGGCGACGTGGGCGACGCGGTCGGCCGCGCCGATCATGTCGGTGCCGGGGCCCGGCGGCAGCGGCGTCTCGGTGCCGCCCAGCACCAGGTCGCCACCCATGCCGGCGGTCAGGTTCAGCACCACGTCCACGTCCGCGGCGCGGATGCGCTCGGTGACCTCGCGGTAAAGCGCCACGTCGCGGGCGGGCTTGCCGGTCTGAGGGTCGCGCACATGGCAGTGCACGATCGCCGCGCCGGCCTTGGCCGCATCGATGGCGCTCGCGGCAATCTCGCGGGGCGAGCGCGGCACGTTGGCCGAGCGGTCCTGCGTGCCGCCCGAACCGGTGACGGCGCAGGTGATGAAGACGTCGCGGTTCATGGCGAGCGGCATGGTTTCCTCCGGTGATCTCCGTTCGGCGGCGACCTTGCGCCGCTCGGCGTGCCAATGCTTTGCCGTTTCGGAGTAAAACTGTGCTAGAAACGAAGATATGTTCGCCCCGGACCCGAATCCGCTGGAGATCGAGGTGCTGGTCATCCCCGGCGCCACGCTGATTCTGGTCGCCGCGGTGATCGAGCCCCTGCGCGCCGCGAACCGCATCCTCGGCCGCACGCAGTTCCGCTGGACCGTCACCACGCCCGACGGCGCCGCGGTGCCGACGCGGGCGGGCGTCCCCGTGCCGGCGGCGCGCGCCTTCGACCCGCTGGCCTCGGCCGCGCCGCTGGTGGTGGTGGCGAGCTACGAGATCGCCCGGCAGATGACGCCGGGCCTGGTGCGCCGGCTGGGCCGGGCCGGGCGGGCGCGCCCTGCGATCGGCGGCGTGGAGTCGGGCGCCTGGGTGGTGGCGCGCGCGGGGCTTCTGACCGGGCGGCGGGCCACCGCGCACTGGGAGGACATCGAGGACTTCGCCGCCGCCTTCCCTGACATCGCCGTGGTGCCGCAGCGCTTCGTCATCGACGGCAACCGCTTCACCTCGGGCGGCGCCGGGCCGACGCTCGACCTGATGCTCGAGGTGATCCGGGCGCGGCTGGGCTATCCCTTGTCGCTCGAGGTCGCCAAGCTGTTCACCTACGAGCCCTCGGGGCGCGTCGATCAGGCCCCGGCGCTGACGCTGGCGCGCCCGCGCGAGCCGCACCTGGCGCGCGCCGTCACCGCGATGGAGGCCAATCTCGACGTGCCCTGGCCGATCGCGCGCATCGCACGCGCCGCGGGCGTGAGTGCGCGCCACCTGCAAACGCTTTTCCGCGCCAGTCTCGGGGTCTCGCCATACGCGCACTACCAGGCGCTGAGACTCAACCGCGCCCGGCGGCTCTTGCTCGAGACGCGCATGCCGGCGCTCGAGATCGCGGCGCTTTCGGGGTTTGCCTCGCCGGCCGGCTTCGCCCGCGCCTATCGGCGCCGCCACGGCGAGAGCCCGCGCCAGACGCGGGCCAGGGCGCGAGACTGACGACGCCGGGCTAGCCCCGGCCGCGCTCCAGCGCCGAGGGGGCGACGCCCAGCTCGCGGCGAAAGGCCGCCGAGAAGGCGCTGGCGCTGCGGTAGCCGCTGTGCGCGGCGACCAGCGAGACCGGGACCCCGGCGACGATCTCCTCGACCGCGTTGCGCAGCCGCGCGCGCCGGCGCCAGGTGCCGAAGCTCATGCCCAGCTCGCGCTCGAACAGCCGCGCCAGCGTGCGGGCCGAGGCGCCGGCGGTCTCGGCCCAGCCCTCCAGCGTCAGCGTCGCCGAGGGGTCGGCCACCAGCGCGGCGCAAAGCCGGGCGAGGCGGACATCGCGCGGCATCGGCACGCCGAGGGCGAGCCGCGGGGCGCGGCCGATCTCGCTGAGGATGAGCCGGGCCAGCGCGCCGCCGCGGCCGGCCTCGTCGTAGAGCACGGGTTCGCGCATCAGCGCCAGAACTAGGCTGCGCAACAGCTCGGGGACCTCGAGCACGCTGGGCGCGCGCGGCAGGTCCGCCGCCGCGCCGGGCGCGATGTAGAGCGTGCGCATCTCCAGATCTCCGCCGATGGCGATGGCATGGGTGACGCCCGCGGGCATGTAGACGGCGCGGTCGGGCGGCACGGTCCAGCCGGCCGTCTGCGTGCGCACGCGCATGATGCCGCGCACGGCGTAGAGGAACTGGTCGCGCTCGTGTGCGTGCGGCGCGATGGTGTCGCCGTCGGCGAAGCTCTTGGCCATGGCGGCCACCGGGCGCGGCACGCGCTGGTAGTCGCGCGGATCGGTGCTGCGCCGTGCGGGGCCGTGCGTGTCGGGCCTGGTCGATGCCATGCCGGCGATTGTCCGGGAATCGATAATCTTTGGCAAGACAGCGTTATTCTGCCAAGGCTAAGCATGGCGCGTCACAGGGGTCGAAGGGGGCCAAGGGGCGACGAGCGATGATCACACGCGACCGCGCGCATTTCCTGCTGCTAAACCTCGGGCACTTCCTCGACCACCTGTTCATGCTGGTGTTCGCCACCGTCGCGGCGCTGGCGCTGACGCGCGAGTGGGGCGTGGGCTATGCCGAGCTGCTGGCCTATGCCACGCCGGGCTTCGTCGCCTTCGGCGTCTTCGCCCTGCCGGCGGGCTGGCTCGCCGACCGCTGGACCCGCGACGGCATGATGGTGGTCTATTTCGTCGGCATCGGGCTGTCCGCGATCGCCACCGCTTTCGCCGTGACGCCGTGGCAGATCGGGCTGGGGCTGTTCGTCATCGGCGTCTTCGCCGCGATCTATCACCCGGTGGGGCTGGCCATCGTCACCATGCGCTGGAAGAACACCGGCATGCGCATCGCCATGAACGGGGTGTGGGGCAACCTCGGCGTCGCCGGCGCGGCGCTGATCACCGGCTGGCTGATCGACAACGCCGGCTGGCGCATGGCCTTCGCGGCGCCCGGCGCGGTCTCGGTGGCGCTGGGGCTGGCTTACGCCGCGCTGCGCCGCGAGGGCATCCGCGAGGAGCGCACCGCGCCCAGGCCCGTAGCCCACCCGCGCGCGGCCGTCGACGCGGCGCGCCGCGCCCAGATCCTGCGCGTCTCGGCCATCGTGTTCCTGACCACGGCGGTGGCCTCGCTGATCTTCCAGTCCACCACCTTCGCGCTGCCCAAGATCTTCGCCGAGCGCCTGACCGGGCTGGCCGCCGCGCTGGCGCGCGACGCGGGCAGCCTGGCGCCCGGCCAGGCCGAGACGGCCACCGCCATCGGCACGCTCGCCTTTTTGGTCTTCGCCGTGGCCTCGCTGGCGCAGGTGGTGGTGGGCGCGCTGCTCGACCGGCTCGGGCCCAGGCGCGTCTTCATGGGCGTGGCGGTGCTGCAGATCGGCTTCTTCGCCGCCATGCCGGGCCTGCGCGACACGCCGGCCTTCCTGGTCGCGATCGGCTTCATGCTGGGCGCCTTCGGCCAGATCCCGATCAACGACTACATGATCGGCAAGATGGCGAGCGGCCCGTTCCGCGCGCAAATCTACGGCATGCGCTACGTGGTCAGCTTCTCCGCGCTCGCCGCCTCGCTGCCGCTGATCGCCCTGGTCTACGAGAGCTGGGGCTTCGACGTGCTGTTCCGCATCCTCGCCGCCGCCGCCCTGGTGATCTTCGCCGCCGTGGTGTGCCTGCCCCGCCGCCTGCCGGTGCCCGAGCCCGCCCCGGCCTGAGTGGGGCCGCGCTCAGCACAGGACCGCGGGCCAGTAGGCGCCGTTCGCCGGGCCCGACGGCGCGGTGTCCATCAGCGTCATCGGCTGCATCACCCTCAGCCCGCTTTCCAGGCACCAGCGGAACAGCTCGCCATTGCCCGTCGGGATCAGGATGCCCGGCCCGACGAACTCCTCGGCCGAGGCGATCAGCGCCTTGATGTCGTCGTTGCCGCGCCCCGCGCCGTGCCCGATGAAGCCGATGCCGGTGGTGTAGCCGGTGATGGTGCCGTCGCTTTCCACCACCCTGGCCATGCCCTGGGCGATGGCATTGGCCAGCTCGCCGGCGCGGTCGAAGCCGTGCACCTCGCGACACAGCGCGTTGCACGCCGCGGCGTCGGCCTCGCGCGCCGGGCGCACCGCGCGCCCGGGGATCTTCGCCCGCACCGGCCCGCCGGCGACGTTGGACAAAAGCTCGGTGGCGACGAAGCCGAGCTTTGCATAGAGCGCCAGCGAGCGGTTGTGATAGCCCGACTGCACCAGCTGCTGGCGCGTGTGGCCCTGCGCCGCGAGCAGCGCCATGCCGTGGCGCATCAGCTGCCGGCCGATGCTGCGGTCCTGAGCCCCCGGCTCGACGGTGAGCGCGCTGATGCCGCCCACCACCGAGCGGCGCGAGACGAAGATCGAGCCGACGATGCGGCCCGCCTCCTCGGCGACGGCAGCCGACATGCCCGGCGCCTCGAACAGCATGGCGAGCAGGCCGCCGGCAGCCTCGGCATTGGGGAAGTCGGGCGGGAAATTGTGCTTTGTCGCGATGCCCCGGAAGGCGTCGTACATCACCTGGCCGCAGGCGGCGAGATCGTCGGCCCGGGCGGGGCGTATCTGCGTGCTGTGTGTCTGCGTGGTCATCGTGCTCTCCCCGGCGGTCGGCCCCGGGAACGTGAGGACTGCCCGGGCCGCCGCGCATCAGGGCGCGGCGCTCCGGCGGGCGGCGGTGATCGGGAGGATCGCGTCCCAACCGGCCATCGCGGCCCGAGAGTCGCGAGAGCGCCGGCGTCCGGGTGCAAATCTACGCCGTTCCGGCCGCGCAGGCCATTGCCGAGATGCCCGAGGCGCGGATTGTCTCGCCCGACCGGCTTGCGCCTTGCCCCTTGCCGCCCGCCTCGCACAGGATAGGCTGCGCGCAACCAGGCAAAGGGAGCGCGCGATGACCGAAGACACCAAGGCCGGCGAGGCCGAGCTCTACGCGCTGCTCGACGCGCAGGGCATATCCTACGTCCACCACACCCATCCGCCGCTGTTCACCGTGGCGGACTCCCAGGCGCTGCGCGGCGAGCTGCCGGGCGGGCACGTCAAGAACATGTTCATGAAGGACAAGAAGGGCGCGATCTGGCTCGCCACCTGCCTCGAGGACCGGCAGATCCGCATCCGCGACCTGGAGAAGGAGATCGGCGCCAAGAACCTCTCCTTCGGGCGCGAGGATCTGCTGTGGGAGGTGCTCGGCGTGCGCCCCGGCGCGGTGACGCCCCTGGGGCTGATCAACGACCGCGCGCATCGCGTGCATTTCGCCCTGGACCAGGGCCTGATGCAGCACGATCCGCTGAATTTCCACCCGCTGCACAACGAGGCGACCGCGGCCGTCTCGCGCGACGGGTTTCTGAAATTCCTTTCCATTACCGGCCACGAGCCGTTAATGGTCGATTTCGACCGGCTCGAGGAGCTGGAGCGCGCCCGGCGGGCGGCGGACTGACCGCGGCTCGATGTGCCCGGCGCGGTGACGATGACGGCGTGAAGACGACGGTGTGGCGTCTGGGGGGGTGTCAGCCGGTGCTTCAAAGTGATTCGCTCCCGGGCCGGGCCGCGCGATTGCCCTGCGCCATGCGTCACCCTATCTGGTGCCACAGACTGACGACGAACGAGGAGCAATGATGAACGAGATCGGCAAGTCGCTCGGCGGCGGCACCGCTGCGGGGACCGGCGGCGACGCGATCAAGGACGCCACCGAGGCCACCTTCATGGCGGACGTGATCGAGGCGTCGCGCCACACGCCGGTGATCGTGGATTTCTGGGCGCCCTGGTGCGGCCCGTGCCGCCAGCTCGGCCCCGCGCTCGAGAGCGCGGTGCGCGAGCTCAAGGGCAAGGTCAAGCTGGTCAAGGTCGACGTCGACCAGAACCAGCGCATCGCCGCGCAGCTGCGCGTGCAGTCGATCCCGGCGGTCTACGCCTTCGTCGACGGCCAGCCGGTCGACGGCTTCATGGGCGCGATCCCGCCCTCCGAGGTCACCGCCTTCGTCAAGCGGCTGGCTCAGATGGGCGGCGAGGACGGCGGCGGTGGGCTCGACGAGGCGCTGGAGCAGGCCGAGCAGATGCTCGAGCAGGGCGCCGCCTCGGACGCCGCGCAGGTCTTTGCTGCCGTGCTCGGCGAGGACCCCAAGAACCCCCGTGCGCTCGCCGGGCTGGCGCGCTCCGAGCTGGCCGCGGGCGGCATCGAGCAGGCGAAGCAGACACTCGCCTCGGTGCCCGCCGAGATCGCCGACGATCCGGCCATCGCGGCGGCCCGCGCGGCCATCGAGCTGGCCGAGCAGACCCAGGACACCGGCGAGGTGGCCGAGCTGCGCGCCCGGCTGGAAGCCAACCCGGACGACCACCAGGCCCGCTTCGACCTGGCGCTGGCGCTGGTCGCGAAGACCGAGCGCGAGGCCGCGGTCGACGAGCTGCTGGAACTGTTCCGCCGCGACCGCGAATGGAACGGCGGCGCCGCCAAGGAGCAGCTGTTCAAGCTGTTCGAGAGCTTCGGGCCCAAGGACCCGGTGACTCTCAAGGGCCGCCGGCGCCTGTCGTCGATGATCTTCACCTGAGGAGGCTCGATGCCTCGGCGCTTCACCCTCGCCGATCTGCCCGAGGTCATCCCCGTCTTTCCGCTTCCGGGGGCGCTGCTGCTGCCGCGTGCGCGGCTGCCGCTGAACATCTTCGAGCCGCGCTACCTGGCGATGCTGGACGACGTGCTGCGCTCGGACCACCGGCTGATCGGCATGGTGCAGCCCTATGAGGAGCGGGTGCCGCCACCACCGCTGCACCCGATCGGCTGCGCCGGCCGGGTCACCTCGCTGTCCGAGACCGAGGACGGGCGCTATCTGATCGGGCTGACGGGCGTGGCGCGTTTCCACATCGAGGGCGAGCTCGAGGGTTTCACGCCCTATCGCCGGGTGCAGGTGGACTGGACCGGCTTTGCCGACGATCTGGGCTCGTTCGGGCGCCACCACGAGACCGACGAGAGCTTCTGCCGCAAGGAATTCCTCAACGTGCTGCGCGGCTATTTCAACGCCGTCAAGCTGGGCTGCGACTGGGATTCGCTGCGCGAGGCCGAGCCGGAGCTTTTGGTCAACTCGCTCTCGATGATGTGCCCCTTCTCGGTCGAGGAGAAGCAGGCGCTGCTCGAGGCGCCCCACCTGGCCGAGCGGACCGAGACGCTGATCGCGCTGATGCGCTTCGCCACCGCGGCGCGCGGGGGCGACGGCGGCAAGGTGCAGTGAGATGGGGGCACAGCCGTCCGGTGAGGCCGCGCGCGCGGGCAGCGCACCCGGGCAGAAGGTCAGCCCCAGGCTGCTCGAGTCGCTGGTCTGCCCGGCCACCGGGGCGCGGCTGGAATACGACCCCGAGCGCAGCGAGCTCATCTCGCGCAACGCGCGGCTGGCCTATCCGATCCGCTCGGGCATCCCGATCATGCTGATCGACGAGGCGCGCAAGCTCGAGGACTGACACAGCCGGCCGAGCGCGATCCCGCTCGCCCGCGCCTGGGCACGCGTGCCCACCGGATCAAGTCATTGAAATTCATGCAAATCCCGTGTGGGCGCCCTTCGTGGCGAACGCTCGGCGGGCCCCGGTCCGCGCCCGCGGGCGGCGTTTTACCCCTTTCCCCGGCGGGCAAAACCCGCTTGAGTCCGGCGCGCAGGCGGGCGAGGGGGCAACCAGGTGCAGCTGTGGATTCCGATCACCATCGCCGGGGCGTTCTTTCAGAACCTGCGCTCGGCCTTGCAAAAGCACCTCAAGGGGCGGCTCTCGACGGCAGGCGCGAGCTATGCGCGGTTCGTCTACGCCTGGCCGTTCGCGCTCGCCTATGTGCTGGGCCTCAACCGGCTGGGCGGGCTGGACTGGCCGGCGCCGGGCTGGACCTTCCTCGGCTTCTGCGTAGCCGGCGGCATCTCGCAGATCCTGTTCACGGTGCTGCTGATCCATCTGTTCTCGTTTCGCAACTTCGCGGTCGGCACCACCTTCTCGAAGCTCGAGCTGGTGATCGTGGCGGGCCTGGGCGCACTGATCCTGGGCGATGGGCTGGGGCCGGTGGCGATTCTGGCGATCCTGGTCAGCGTCGCCGGCGTCATGTGCCTGACCATGGACGAGGCGAACATCACATTCGCCCGGCTGCTCTCCGGGCTGGGCGAGGGGCCCACCCTGATCGGCATCGCCTGCGCCACCTGCCTCGGCGCCTCGGTGGTGTTCTTCCGCGGCGGCGCGCTGTCGCTCAACCATGACAGCCTGATCATGGCGGCGGGCTTCACCTTCGCCGTCAGCGTGGTGCTGCAGACCGTGGCGATGGGTGCCTGGCTGGCCTGGCGCGAGCCGGGGCAGGTCTCGCGCGTGTTGGCCGAGTGGCGCGTGGCGGGGCAGGTGGGGGTGGCCGGGGCACTGGCCTCGGTGTGCTGGTTCACTGCCTTCACATTGCAGAACGCGGCCTATGTGCGGGCGCTGGGCCAGGTCGAGCTGGTCTTCACCTTCATCTCGAGCGCGCTGTTCTTCCGCGAGCGGGTGCGGCGCTGGGAGGTGATCGGCATCGCGCTGATCATCGGCGCGATCCTGATCCTGCTGCTCGGCGGCCAGCAGGCCTAGAGCGCCTGACCGCGCAACAGCCGCGGCACCTCGCCCTCGACGCCTGCGGCCTCGCGCATGAACAGGCGGCGCAGCCCGCCCAGCCTGTCGACCGCGGCGAGCCCGGTGTCGCGGGCCAGCCGCAGCAGCGGGTTGGGGGTGGAGAACAGCCGGTTCAGCGCGTCCATGCCCAGCGCGAAGGCGGTGGCGTCGAAGCGCCGCCACAGCTGGTAGCGCTCGAGCACGATCTCCGAGCCGATGTCCTCGCCCAGCCGCGCCGCCGCGACCAGCACCTCGGCCAGCGCCGCGACGTCGCGCAGGCCCAGGTTCAGCCCCTGCCCGGCGATCGGGTGCACGCCGTGCGCCGCGTCGCCGGCGAGCGCGAGCCGCGGCGCCACGTAGGCCGCGGCGAGGCTGAGGTCGAGCGGGTAGGCCCAGCGCCCGCCCGCAAGCTCGATGCGCCCCAGCCGCGGCCCGACGCGCGCGGCGACCTCGGCCGTGAAGGTGGCCGCGTCGAGCGCCATCAGCCGCTCGGCCTCGCGCCGGCGCTCGGACCACACCAACGAGGAGCGGTTGCCCGGCAGCGGCAGCACGGCGAAGGGGCCGCCGGCGAAGAAGCTCTGATGCGCCACGCCCGCGTGGGGCGCGTCGTGCGCGATGGCGTTGACCAGGCCGGTCTGGCCATAGTCCCAGCGGATGCGGCGGATGCCGGCCCCGGCCGCCAGCGCCGAGCGCCGCCCGTCGCAGGCGATGACCAGCGGGGCGGCCAGCGTCTCGCCGCCCGCGAGCCGCACCGTGGCCGCGGCCGGGCCGCGCTCCACGCCCGCCACCTCGGCCGGGGCGCGGTGGACGATGCCCTCCGTCCGCTTCATCGCGGCCATCAGCGCGCCGCGCAGCCAGCGGTCCTCGACGATCCAGCCGACGCGGCCCTCGTCGAGCTCGCGCGGGTCGAAATGCAGCAAGGCCGCCCCGGTGGGCACGCCCTCGTCGACGGTGATGTCGCGGATCGGCTCTGCCTTGTCCGCGACCGCCTGCCACACGCCGAGCGCGCCGAGGAGCCGCCGGGAGGCCAGCGCGATGGCATAGGCGCGCCCGTCGAAGCCGGGCTCGGCCCGGCGCGCGGCCGGCTCGCGGTCGATCACGGTGACGCGCAGGCCCGCGCCGGCCAGCGCCAGCGCCAGGGCCGGGCCGACCAGCCCGCCCCCGACGATGATGACGTCGCCGATCCTGTCCGCCCGCGCGCTCATGGGCTTTACTATCGGGGTGGTCCGGGGGAATGTCCACCGGGGCGAGAGCGCGGCGCGGAGCGGAGGCGGCGATGAGCGAGCAGTGGCGAAACCTGGGCGCGGCGGCGCTGGGCCGCGGCATCGAGGCGGGCAGGATCGACCCGCGCGAGCTGGCCGAGGTGTTCCTGGGCGCCATGCAGGCCAATCCCGACACCCCGCGCATCTACAGCCACACCACGCCCGGGCGCGCCCGCACCGGCGCCGCCGCCGCGGCGGAGCGCGCGCGTGAGGGGCGCCGGCTGGGCCCGCTCGACGGCGTGCCGGTCAGCTGGAAGGACCTGTTCGACATTGCCGGCGAGCCGGGCGAGGCGGGCTCGAAGCTCCTGGCCGGCCGGGTGGCCGAGCGCGATTGCGCGGTGTTTACCGCCGCCACTGCCGCCGGGCTGGTGTGCCTGGGCAAGACGCACATGTCCGAGCTCGCCTTCTCGGGGCTGGGCGTCAACCCGGTGACGGCGACGCCGCCCAATGCGATCGCGCCCGAGCGCGCCCCGGGCGGGTCGAGCTCGGGCGCCGCGGTCTCGGTGGCGCTGGGGCTGGCGGCGGCCGCGATCGGCTCGGACACCGGCGGCTCGGTGCGCATCCCTTCGGCCTGGAACGGGCTCGCCGGGCTCAAGACCACCGCGGGGGCGCTGTCGTGCGCGGGCGTGGTGCCGCTGGCGCCCACCCTCGACACCGTGGGACCCTTGTGCCGCACGGTCGAGGACTGCGCCATGCTGTTCGACATCCTGGCCGGGCGGGCGGTCTCGGTCCCCGCCCCGGCGGCGCTTGCGGGCGCGCGCTTGCTCGTGCCCGAAACGCTGGTGCTCGAGGGCTGCGCGCCCGAGGTGAGCGCGGCCTTCGAGGCGGCGGTCGAGGCGCTGGGCGGCCAGGGCGCGACGATTTCGCGCGCCCCCGTGCCCGAACTCGCCGAGACCTTCGAGGTGGCGACGCGCGTCTCGGCCATCGTCGGCACCGAGGCCTGGCGGCAGTGGGGCGAGACCATCGAGGCCAATCCCGGCGTGATGTATGCCCGCATCGAGGAGCGCTTCCGCACCGGCCAGGGCGGCACGCCCGAGGCCGACCGCGCGGCGCTGGCCGAATACGCCCGGCTGTCGCGTGCGGTGCAGCGGCGGATGGCCGAGTCGGGGCCGATGCTGATGCCGACCGTGCCGATCCTGCCGCCGCCGGTCGAGCGGCTTCTGGCCGAGAAGGACTATTTCACCGAGCGCAACCTTCTGGCGCTGCGCAACACGCGGCTGGGCAACCTGCTCGGGCTCTCGGCGCTGACGCTGCCGACGCCCGCGCCGATGATCGGGCTGATGATCGTCGCCGGGCCGGGCGAGGAGGGGCGGCTGATCGCGCTGGGCCAGGCGGTCGAGCGGGCGCTTGGCTAGCTGGACCCGGGACCGGCGAGGCAGTATGGTCCGCGCCAGCCAGAGCGCGCCCAAGCGCCCCCATGCGAGAGGCAGATGATGCAGTTTCCCCGGCGCTTCGACGCGCTGCCCGAATACGCCTTCCCGCGGCTCAGGGCGCTGCTCGAGGGCATCGCGCCGGGCGGCCCCGAGATCGCCATGTCGATCGGCGAGCCGCAGCACCCGATCCCGGACTTCGTGCCGGCGATCCTGGCCGAGCACGCCGCCACCCTGTCGCGCTACCCGCCCAACGAGGGCGTGCCCGAGCTGCGCGCGGCGATCTCGGACTGGCTGGCGCGCCGCTACGGCGTGGCCGACGCCTACCGCGACCCGGAGCGCTCGATCCTGCCGCTCAACGGCACGCGCGAGGGGCTGTTCAACACCTGCCTCGCGCTCTCGCCCGAGGATAAGGGCGGCCGCAAGCCCTACGTGCTGCTGCCCAACCCGTTCTACCAGTGCTACGCGGTGGCGGCGCTGATGGCCGGGGCCGAGCCGGTCTACCTGCCCTGCACGCCCGAGAGCGGGCACCTGCCCGACTTCGCCGGGCTGGCGCCCGAGGTGCTCCAGCGCACCGCCATCGCCTATATCTGCTCGCCGGCCAACCCGCAGGGGGCGGTGGCGGACCGCGCCTATTGGCGCGCGCTGCTGGAGCTGGCCGAGCGCCACGACTTCCGCATCTTTGCCGACGAGTGCTATTGCGAGATCTACCGCGACGAACCGCCGCCCGGGGCGCTCGAGGTGGCCTCCGAGACCGGCGCCGACCCCGAGCGGCTGGTGGTGTTCCACTCGCTGTCCAAGCGCTCGAACCTGGCCGGGATGCGCTCGGGCTTCGCCGCCACGGGGCCGCGCAACATGGCGCGCATGAAGCAGCTGCGCGCCTATGCCGGGGCGCCGTTGCCGATGCCGGCGCAGTATGCCGCCGCTGCAACATGGCGCGAAGAAAGCCATGTCGTGGCCAACCGCGGGCTCTATCAGGAGAAATTTACGCTCGCCGATGATATACTGGGCAACATGCCGGGGTACATGTCGCCCCAGGCCGGCTTTTTCCTTTGGCTCGACGTCGGCGACGGCGAGCGGGCCGCGGTGAGGTTATGGCGCGACGCAGGCGTGCGCGCGCTGCCGGGTAAGTACCTTTCGCGCCCGGCGCCGGAGTGGCTGGGCGGCGGCGACCCGGGCGAGGCATACTTGCGCCTCGCGCTGGTGGCACCGGCCGCCGAGGTCAGGCGCGGGCTCGAGGCGGTGCGCGAGGTGCTGGGCGATCTCCCGGGCGACAGCTCCGGCCGGGACGCGCGCGCGGAGCGAGGGTGAGGACGGATGGCATTCTTCTCGGGCGAAAGCCGCACGGCCCCGCTGGTTGACCGCGAGATGTCGGAGGCGATGCGCCGCCGGCTGAGCGAGTTCGTCGGGCTGGGCTGGGGCGCCGTCGCGGTGCTCGCGGCGCTGATGCTGGTCAGCTACAACGCCTCCGATCCCAGCCCGTTCAACGCCACGCCGCAGGCGCCGAGCAACTGGCTGGGCCTGATCGGCGCCATGCTGGCCGATCCGATGATGCGTGCCTTCGGCGTGGCGAGCTGGGGCATCGTGGTGTTCTTCGGCGTCTGGGCGGTGCGCTGCTTCATGCATCTGGGCGACGGCCGGCTGCCCAAGCGCGCGCTGGTCGCACCCTTTGCCTTCGTCATTGCCACCGTTTTCGCCTCGACCCACGCGCCGTGGAGCGGCTGGCCGCTGGCCTCGGGGCTGGGCGGCTTTCTCGGCGACACCGTGGTGGTGTCGCTGATCGGGCTTTTGCCGGGCAGCGCCACCGCCGCGCTCAGGGGCATCTCGCTGGTGTTCGGCGTGGCGCTGGTGGTCAGCGCGGGCTGGGCGCTGGGGCTGACGCGGCGCGAGAGCTGGGCGATCCTGCGCTGGATGCTGCGCTCGCTGCTCGAGGCCGGGCGCGAGCTGTCCGCCGGGGTGCTGGCGCTGGCCGGCATGGCCGCGGCCCGCTATCGCGCCTGGCGCGCGCTGCCGCGCTCCGAGCGGATGGCGCCGGCCGAGCCCACGGGCAGCTGGCGGGCGCGCATGAGCGGGGGCGTGGAGACGGCCGAAAGGGGCACGGCGGGGGGCGCGGCGGGGGGCGCAGGCTGGAAGCAGCGGCTGCGCGAGCGCCGGCGTCGCGGCGAGCCGCCGCTCAGCCGCGCCGACGCGGAGCCGGAGTTTGACGACGCGGGACCCGACGAGCAGGCCCGCTCGGTGAACTCGGCCATCCGGGCGCTGACCGGCCTGCCCGACGAGCCCGAGCCGCCGGCCAAGCCCGGGCGCGGGCCGCAACTGGTGCACAGCGCCGGGCGCGAGCCGGGGCGCGATAAGGGCCGCGACTCTGGCCGCGACTCTGGCCGCGATCCGGGCCCGGTGCAGGCCGCGCCGCGCCCCGGCCGCATGAGCCGGCGTGCCGCGCGCGAGCAGCAGCCGATGCTGTTCGAGAACCTCAACGAGGCGCAGGCCTATGCCGCACCGCCCCTGACGCTGTTGCAAAAGCCGGTGCCGGTGTCGCGGCCGGCGATGTCCTCGACCGCGCTGCAGGAGAACGCGCGCATGCTCGAGACCGTGCTCGAGGACTACGGCGTGCGGGGCGAGATCACCGCGGTCAAGCCCGGCCCCGTGGTCACGCTCTACGAGCTCGAGCCGGCGCCGGGGCTGAAGGCCAGCCGCATCATCGGGCTGGCCGACGACATTGCGCGCTCCATGTCGGCGCTGGCGGCGCGCGTCTCGACCGTGCCGGGCCGCTCGGTGATCGGCATCGAGCTGCCCAATGCCGAGCGCGAGACCGTCTATCTGCGCGAACTCTTGGAGAGCCCGTCCTACGGCGACAGCCAGGTCAAGCTGGCGCTGGCGCTGGGCAAGGACATCTCCGGCTCGCCGGTGGTGGTCAATCTCGCGCGCATGCCGCATCTGCTGATCGCGGGCACCACCGGGTCGGGCAAGTCGGTGGCGATCAACACCATGCTGCTGTCGCTGCTCTACCGGCTCAGCCCGCACCAGTGCCGCGTCATCATGATCGACCCCAAGATGCTGGAGCTGTCGGTCTATGACGGCATCCCGCACCTCATGGCTCCGGTGGTCACCGACCCCAAGAAGGCGGTGGTGGCGCTCAAGTGGGTCGTGGCCGAGATGGAGGAGCGCTACCGCAAGATGTCGAAGCTGGGCGTGCGCAACATCGACGGCTACAACGCCCGCGTGCGCGAGGCCCTGGCCAAGGGCGAGGCGTTCCAGCGCACGGTGCAGACCGGCTTCGACGACGACACCGGAGAGCCGGTCTACGAGACCGAGACGATGACGCCCGAGGAGCTGCCCTACATCGTCGTCATCGTCGACGAGATGGCCGACCTGATGATGGTCGCGGGCAAGGAGATCGAGGCCTGCATCCAGCGCCTGGCGCAGATGGCACGGGCCTCGGGCATCCACCTGATCATGGCCACCCAGCGCCCCTCGGTGGACGTCATCACCGGCACCATCAAGGCCAACTTCCCGACCCGGATCTCGTTCCAGGTGACCTCGAAGATCGACAGCCGCACGATCCTGGGCGAGCAGGGCGCCGAGCAGCTGCTCGGCCAGGGCGACATGCTCTACATGGCCGGGGGCGGGCGCATCACCCGCGTGCACGGCCCCTTCGTCTCGGACGAGGAGGTCGAGGACGTGGTGCGGCATCTCAAGGAGCTCGGCCGGCCCGAATATATCGAGGAGATCACCGAGGGTGGCGACGAGGAGGCCCAGGCGCTGGTCGACGAGAAGCTCGGCCTGAGCACGGGTGCCGACGACGACGCCTCGCTCTACGACAAGGCGGTGGCGATCGTGGCGCGCGACCGCAAGTGCTCGACCAGCTACATCCAGCGCAAGCTCGCCATCGGCTACAACAAGGCGGCGCGGCTGGTGGAGCAGATGGAATCCGAGGGCGTGGTCAGCTCGGCCAACGCGGTGGGCAAGCGCGAGATCCTGATCGCCGAGCGCTAGCGCCGCCCATCTGTTCCCCTGCGCGCCCGCCCCGCGAAGAAACCGCAGCGGGGGCAGGCGGTATCCAGCAAGGATATCTCGACGCGCCGATTCCCTCGGGTGCGCGCCTTCGCATGTCAGGCAGTCCCGAGGATCCACCCCGACGGGACCGCCCCTGGGGTCGGGGGGGCCGTGGAGCGATCCTCAGCGGCCCGTGCCGCCCTGTCCGCGATCGGGCAGCCCCCCGACCTTCGCCGCCGAAGGTCGCCGATGCGCCAGCGGGCGGACGTTCATGCGCGGCCGCGCGAGCCTGCGGTTTGCGCCCGATACCGGCACTTGCCGGGTGCTCCGGGAACATCCGCCTTCTTTACCGAGTCAGCCATCGCGAACGGCTTCACCGTCAGCCCGGCGGCTGCGCCCGGGATGTGCTCACTTGCCGCTCAGTGGCATGGCATCGCAGGAGACTTTCGGGTTCATCTCCGCAAAGGCCCCGGTCGGATTGTCTCGCCAGGCCCAGACGTGCAGGTCGTAGAAGGGCTTGAGACCCCATCGGTTCGGCGAGCTGTTGTAGTTGAACAGATGCCCGTCCAGCGACGCGGGGCCGTGGAAGGTGATGTATTCGACCGCCACCAGCGTCATCTTCCCGCCCGGCTCCGGCTCGTACATGATCGCCTGCGGATGGGCGATATCGATCTTGCCGGACTTCATCAGGGCACCGCTCACATAGTGCACCCCCATCGAACCGCCGCCCGCGCCGTCCGAGCATGGAATTGGCGAGTAGCCTTCCTTCACGGCTTCGGCCACATTCGAAAAGCGGGCGTCGACTTGCCGAATTCGGTCGACGAGCGGGTTCGTCTGCGCCTGTGCGAGAGCCACCGTGGCGGCGAGGGCCATGAGAGAAACGCTGAAGCAACCAAGAATGCGTGTCACAAAACTTCTCCCCCTGTTTATTTTTGATTGGAACGGCCCACGCTAGCATTGTGAGGCGCTGGTTCAATGCGTCGGACAGTCGCAAGGCGACTGTGCGTGGCGGAGCAGAAGCCGGCCACCGGCGTCGCTTGCCGGGAGGTGCGCTTTCCCGCGCTTTCCCGTGGTTCTCTCTGCCCCGCGGAACCGGACCGGGCCGCGTCGCGTTGAGGCAGCGGCATCGGGGTTGCGACCGGCGGAGCCGCATTGCCGCCTTGACCTTCGCCGATGTCTTGTTGACTTTCCCCGGATCGGCCCCGGATCGGCCCCGGATCGGCCCCGGGGCGGCCGCGGGGCAGCTTCGGGACCGGCCGGCGCCGGATCGGCCGCCCCCGGCCGTTGCAACATCGAGCCAGCAGCACCAAGTGAGGCCCATGTTCAGACGCACGCTCCTCCTCGGCGCCTTCGCCGCCGCCCTTTGCGCCACGCTCCTGCCCGGCCCGCCGGCGGCGGCCCAGCAGTTCTCGGGCAAGGACATGCGCGACCTGGTGCGCATCTCCAACTACCTCAACGGCATCACCACGATGGAAGGCCACTTCGTGCAGGTCGGCCCGAACGGCAAGGCCTCCGAGGGCACGTTCTACCTGCGCCGCCCGGGGCGCGTGCGCTTCGAGTACAACCCGCCGAACCCGACGCTCGTGGTGGCCGACGGCTTCTGGGTCGGGGTCTACGACAAGCGCGCGGACACGCTCAACCGCTATCCGATCTCCAGCACACCGCTCGACCTGCTGCTCAAGAAGCATGTCGACCTGCGCAAGGAGGGCGCGGTGCAGTCGATCGAGCGCGGCAACGGCGTGATCCGGGTCAAGGCGATCGAGCCGGGCAAGCCCGACCAGGGCTCGATCACCATGATCTTCGACAACGATCCGCTGGCGCTGCGTCAGTGGGTGGTGGTCGACGCCCAGGGCCTGACCACCACGGTGGCGCTGAGCGACGTCAAGGCGAACGTCAAGCTCGACCCGCGGCTCTTCGTCATCAACGATCCGACGAACAAGCCGAAGTAGCGGCCGCCCGCTTCGGCGCCCCGGCGGCGCCCGCGGGCCTCAGAGATCGAAGCTCGCCATCACCGGAACGTGATCGGAGGGCTTCTCGGCGCCGCGCCAGTCGCGCAGCACCCGGCTCGAGGCGGGCACGTCGCGCACCCCGCCGCGCGTCCAGATGTGGTCGAGCCGGCGGCCGCGGTCGGCCGCCGCCCAGTCCTGCGCCCGGTAGGACCACCAGGAATAGACCCGCTCGGGCGGCGGGATGTGCGCGCGCGTGACGTCGCGCCAGCCGCCGGCCTGTTGCACGCGGGCCAGCCGCTCGACCTCGACCGGCGTGTGGCTGACCACCTTGAGCAGCTGGCGGTGCGACCACACGTCCTCCTCCAAGGGCGCGATGTTGAGATCGCCGACCAGGATCGCCGGGCCGTCGAGCGCCGCGCCCCAGTCCGCCATCTCGTCGACGAAGGCCAGCTTGTGCGCGAATTTCGGGTTCGCCTGCGGGTCCGGCTCGTCGCCGCCGGCGGGAACGTAGAAGTTGTGCAGCACGGCGCCGCCGGGCAGGCGCGCCGCCACGTGGCGGGCATCGCCGCGGGCGCAGAAGTCGACATGGGACTCCTCGGCGACGGGCACGCGCGCCAGAATCGCGACGCCGTTGTAGCCCTTGTCGCCGCGCACCGCGAGATGGCGGTAGCCGAGCGCGGCGAAGCGCTCGCGCGGGAACTTCTCGACCGGCGTCTTGGTCTCCTGCAGGCACAGCACGTCGGGCGCCTCGCGCTCGAGGAACGCGGCCACCAGGCCCTCGCGCAGCCGGACCGAGTTGATGTTCCAGGTCGCGATCGTCAGTGCCATTGCCTCGCCCCTTGCCTCGCCCCTTGCCTCGCCCCTTGCCCCGAGCCTTGCCTCCCGCCACCGGGCGGGCGCGCAGAATGGCCGAGGCTGCCGCGCCGCTCAACCCGGCCGGCCGGGATCGCTCACGAAAAAGTGCGCCCGGTGCGGGGAGCACCGGGCGCTTTTGCCCGTTTCGGGCGGGCCACGGATGGAGTGAGGGGGGCTCCATCCGCTCAGCAACGGCGGGTTCGGGGGGGGAATTGCCGTTGCCTGAGGGGAATCTAGGGTGGGGGTGCAGCGCCTTCAAGGGCCGCCCCGCTCACCTGACACCGCTCACCTGACCCCGCTCACCTGACCCCGCTCACCTGACCCCGCTCACCTGACCCCGCTCACATGGCGAGCCGGTAGCCGCCGGCATCCGTGATTAGGATCGCCGCCTGCGCCGGGTCGGGCTCGATCTTCTGGCGCAGCCGGTAGATGTGGGTCTCGAGCGTGTGCGTGGTGACGCCGGCGTTGTAGCCCCAGACCTCACGCAGCAGCACCTCGCGCTCGACCGTGCGCCCGCCTGCGCGGTAGAGGAACTTGAGGATGTTGGTCTCCTTCTCGGTCAGCCGGATCTTGTGCTCGTTCTCGTCCACCAGGAGCTTGGCGCCGGGGCGGAAGCTGTAGGGGCCGATCGAGAACACCGCGTCCTCGGACTGCTCGTGCTGGCGCAGCTGCGCGCGGATGCGCGCCAGCAGCACCGGGAACTTGAACGGCTTGGCGACGTAGTCGTTGGCGCCCGAGTCGAGGCCCAGGATGGTGTCGGAATCGGTGGCGTGCCCGGTCAGCATGAGGACGGGACACTTCACGCCCTGCTTGCGCAGCAGCCGGCAGACCTCGCGGCCGTCGATGTCGGGCAGGCCGACGTCGAGGATCACCAGATCGTGCATCTCGGTCTTGGCGCGCTCGATCGCCTGCTGGCCGTCCTCGGCCTCGTAGACGTCGAACTCGTCGATCATCATCAGCTGGTCGGCCAGCGCCTCGCGCAGGTCGGCGTCGTCATCGACCAGCAGGATCTTGCGGGCAACGGTCATGCGATGGTCTCCCGTGCGGCTGCGGCGCGCCTCGTCGGCCTGGCCGCAATAGAGGCGGCGGCGCGCGGGCGCGGCAAGCGGGCATGTCGGATTCTCACCGAGCTGTGTGCCCCAGGCCGGCTTTGTTACGAATGTCGCGGGCCTTCTGGCGCGCCTTTGCCTATATTGCTATGAGCCCGGGCCTGAAGGGAACCTCGCCAAAGATGCCCCGAACGACGCCCCCAACCGGTCCCGCACCGTCGCTGAGCCTGACCGCGCAGGAGCTGGTGGCCCGTGCTCGCGCCGATCTCAGGATCGGCGCCCCGGTGGCGCTCGCCTCGCCCCTGGGCAGCGCGCTGGCGGTGGCGGCCGAGACGCTCACGGATGCCCGCCTCGCGGCCCTGCGCGCGGCCGGGCCGCAGGCGCTCGACCTCGCCGTCAGCTTCCGCCGCGCCGAGACGCTGCAGGCCCGCGCCTATGACGGCGCGCTGGCGCGCGTGGTGGTGCCGCCCGACGCCGACGCCGCCTGGGTGCAGGCCACCGCCGACCCCGCGCGCGACCTCGCCACGCCGCTCAAGGGGCCCTATGCCACGCGGCGCGAGGGCGCGTGGGACCTGCACGCGCTGGCCATCGGGCTGGCCAAGCAGGCCCGGCTGCTGCCCGCCGCGGTGGTCGCCGCCTGGGCCGACCCGGCGCGCGCCCGCGCGCTGGCCGCCGAGGCCGGGCTGAGCCTGCTCACCGAGGCCCTGCTGCGCGAGGCCGCCGCGCCGGGGCCGCGGATGCGCCGGGTCGCGGGCGCGCGGGTACCGACCCGCTTTGCCGAGGCCGGGCGCTGCCACGTGTTCCGCCCCGCCGACGGCGGCGAGGAGCACTACGCCATCGAGGTCGGCCGCCCCTCGCGCCACGCCCCCGTGCTCACCCGGCTGCACTCGGCCTGCTTCACCGGCGACGTGCTGGGCTCGCTGAAATGTGATTGCGGGCCGCAGCTTCACGCGGCGATGCAGCAGATCGCCGCGGCGGGCGGCGGCATCCTGCTCTACATGAACCAGGAGGGGCGCGGCATCGGGCTGGCCAACAAGATGCGCGCCTACGCGCTGCAGGAGCAGGGCTTCGACACGGTCGAGGCCAACCACCGGCTGGGCTTCGAGGACGACGAGCGCGACTTCCGGCTGGGCGCCGAGATGCTGCGCGCGCTGGGATTCTCCTCGGTGCGGCTGATGACCAACAACCCCGCCAAGGTCGAGATGATGGCGCACTGGGGCGTCGAGGTGGCCGAGCGCGTGCCGCTCAAGGTAGGCCGCACCGCGCACAACGCGGCCTATCTCGCCACCAAGGCGGCCAAGAGCGGGCACCTGCTCTGAGTCCGCCGGTGCAGGCCCCCGGCCCTCTGCCGCGTCCCCATGACCTGGTCGTCGGCCCCTGGGGCGCGCGCTTCCTGGGCCGGCGCATGCCCTGCTCGGTGGGCCGTGGCGGCATCGTCGCGGCGGCGGCCAAGCGCGAGGGAGACGGCGCGAGCCCGGCCGGCGCCTGGCGGCTCATTGGGCTCTACTGGCGCGCCGACCGGGGGCCGCGGCCGCGCACGAACCTGCCGGCGGTGCCGCTCGACCACCGGCAGGGCTGGGCCGAAGTGCCCGACGACCCCGCCTACAACCGGCCGGTGCGCCATCCGCACGCCTTCCCCGCCGACCGCATGGCGCGAGGCGACCCGCTCTACGACCTGTGCGCGGTCACCGACCACAACGCCCGGCCGGTGGTGCCGGGCCTGGGCAGCGCCATCTTCGTTCATCTGTGGCGCCGCCCGCGCGCGTCCACGGCGGGCTGCATCGCCTTCCGCCGCGCCGATCTGCAATGGATCCTGGCCCGCTGGCGCCCGGCCTCGCGGCTCGTCATCCGTCCGCGCGGCGGGCTGTGAGGCTCACAGCCCGGCCTCGGCCAACAGCGCCTTGAGGTCGGCCTCGGGCCGGGCGCCGACATGGCCGATCACCTCGGCCGCCGCGACGCAGCCCATGCGCGCCGCCGTGACCGGGTCGCGCCCCCCAGCCAGCCCGTGCAGGAAGCCGGCGGCGAACAGGTCCCCCCCCCCGGTGGCGTCGACCACCTCGCGCGGCGTGGTGGGCACATGCGTCTTGCGCCCGTCCTCGATCACCCAGGCGCCCTTGTCGCTGGCGGTGACGGCGGCCAGGCGCACCTCGGCGGCGCAGGCATCCAGCGCCGCCTCCAGCCCGTCGGCCTGGTAGAGCGCCACGATCTCGGGCTCGTTGGCGAGCACGAGGTCCAGCTCGTCGCGCACCATGCGGCGGAAGGCGTCGCGGTGGCGCTCGACGCAGAACGGGTCGGACAGCGTGGCGGCCACGCGCCCGCCGGCCGCCTTCACGGCGCCGATCGCCTTGGCGAAGGCGGCGTGGCTGTCCGGGCCGTCGAAGCGGTAGCCCTCGAGATAGAGCCAGTTGGCGCGGGCCATCAGCGCCTCGTCGATGTCCGCGGGCGCCAGATGCTCCGAGACGCCCAGATAGGTGCTCATCGAGCGCTCGCCGTCCGGCGTCACCATGACCAGGCAGCGGCCGGTCTCGGCCCCCGCGTCGCCCGGCGCGGGCGGCGTGTCATAGAGCGCGCCCTGGGCGCGCAGGTCGTGGGCGAAGATGCTCCCCAGCTGGTCGTCGGCGACCTTGCCCACATAGGCCACGCGGCTGCCCAGCATGGCGAGCCCGGCGATGGTGTTGGCGCCCGAGCCGCCCGAGACCTCGACCGCCGGGCCCATGGCGGCGTAGAGCTCGGCGGCGCGCGCCGTGCCGATCAGGGTCATCACCCCCTTCTTGACGCCCGCCCCGGCCAGGAACGGGTCGCTCACCCGCGCCAGCACGTCGACCAGCGCGTTGCCGATGCCGATCACATCCAGCCGGCTCATGTCGTTTTCTCCTCGTAGAGGCACAGGTCGCGGATGATGCACTGGGGGCATTTGGGCTTGCGCGCCACGCAGGTATAGCGGCCGTGCAGGATCAGCCAGTGATGCGCGCCGACCGCGTATTCGGCGGGCACGTTGTCGTCAAGGGCGCGCTCGACCGCCAGCGGGTCGCGCCCCGGCGCGATGCCGGTGCGGTTGGCGACGCGGAAGATGTGCGTGTCGACCGCGTGCGCGGGGTGGTGCCACCACACGTTCAGCACCACGTTGGCGGTCTTGCGGCCCACGCCGGGCAGCGATTCAAGCGCCGCCCGGCTCGAGGGCACCTCGCCGCCGAACTGCTCGATCAGGATGCGGCTGATCTTCAGCACGTTCCTGGCCTTGTTGCGAAACAGGCCGATGGTGCGGATGTGCCCGGTAATCCCTTCCTCGCCCAGCGCCAGCATCTTCTCAGGCGTGTCGGCCGCGGCGAACAGTCCCTTGGTCGCCTTGTTCACGCCCTTGTCGGTCGCCTGCGCCGAGAGCACGACCGCGACCAGGAGCGTGAAGGCGCTCTGGTGGTCGAGCTCGCTTTTGGGCTCGGGGCGCGCGCCGGCCAGGCGGCGGAAGCATTCCCTGAGCGGGTGGTATCCGAGCTGCGCGACCATGGCGGCGGAGATTTACCCGCGCGCCGGCAGAAGGCAAGCGCGCCGTCCCCGTGCCGCGCCCTCAGATGCACACGACGTCGAGCGGCGGGAAGCCGTTGAAGCCGACGCTGGCATAGCTCGAGGTATAGGCGCCCGCGGCCAGGATGCGCACCCGATCGCCCGCCTTCAGCGCCAGCGGCAGCTGCACCGGCCGGCGCTCGTAGAGCACATCGGCGGAATCGCAGCTCGGCCCGGCGACGATGCACGGGCCGGTCTCGCCGCCGTCGGCGCTGGTCTCGAACTGGTAGCGGATCGCCTCGTCCATGGTCTCGGCCAGGCCCGAGAACTTGCCGATGTCGAGATAGACCCAGCGCGCGATGTCCGAGGAGCGCTTGCGCGAGACCATCAGCACCTCGGCCGCGATCACACCGGCCTCGGCCACCAGGCCGCGGCCCGGCTCGGCCATGACATAGGCGGGCTCGGTGCCGAAGCGGGCGCGCATCTCGGCCATCACCGCGCGGGCATAGGCTTCCGAACCCTCGACCGGCTCGCCGTAGAAGGCGGGGAAGCCGCCGCCCAGGTTCAGCACCTCGAGCGCGAAGCCCGAGGCGCGCGCCGCCTGCCACACCTCGGCCGCCATGTCGAGCGCCGGGCGCCACATCGCCGGCGCGCGCGTCTGGCTGCCGACATGGAAGGACAGGCCCACCGGCCGCAGCCCCGCGTTCCAGGCCAGCCCCATCAGGCGCACCGCCTCCTCGGGCGGGCAGCCGAACTTGCGCGTCAGCGGCCAGTCGGCCTGCGAATGCTCGACCAGCAGGCGGATATAGACGCGCGCGCCGGGCGCGTGGGCGGCGATCTTGGCGATCTCCTCCTCGGCGTCGGCCGCGAACAGGTCGATGCCCAGCCCGTGCGCCCAGGCGATGTCCGCGCCGCGCTTCACCGTGTTGCCGAACGAGATGTCGGCCGGGCGGGCGCCGGCGGCCAGGCACAGCTCGATCTCGGCCCGGCTGGCCGCGTCGAAGCGCGCGCCCGCGCGGGCCAGCCGCGCCACCACCGCCGGGTGCGGGTTGGCCTTCACGGCGTAGTGGATGCGGGTCTCGCCCCGACCGTCGTCGAGGCCGCGCGCCAGCGCGCCATAGCGCGCGGCGACGGCGTCGAGGTCGATCACCAGCGTCGGCTGCTCGAAGCGGCGCGAGTCGAGATAGGCGGCAAGCTTGCCCGCCGCTCGCGAGGGCACCGGGAAGGCCGAATCGGTAACGGTCTCGAGAGACGCGAGCGCGCCCCCATGCGAAGTGGCAATCATCGTCGTTCCCCATCAGGACCCGGCCGCAGGCTTTGTGCCGCGAGGCCGGAGTGACCAACAGAGACGCGACCGTCGCTACTTAAACGCATGCCGGGTATTCGCCCGATGGAGCATGGCCAGAGGCGCGTGCGTTGGCGTCGTGGCGCGCATATGCGGCCGAATTGGCTTGAAATCAAGAGCGATCTCGGCAGGTATTGAGTCCGTGTGGTCGCAGGGCCGCAGTTTCCCCGGCGCAAGAAGCGGGTGGCCGGGGGAGCCGGGCGGCATAGAACTACGCTAGCTTGCCGTGGGAGAGGAGAAATGAACGTCGCACCCGCCTCTGATTCGTTCCACTACGACCTGATGGCCGCCGCCATCCGGTTCATCGAGCGCCGCCAGGAGGACCAGCCCTCGCTCGAGGAGGTCGCCGCCGCAATCGGGCTGAGCCCGGCGCATTTCCAGCGCGTGTTCAGCCAGTGGGTCGGCGTCAGCCCCAAGCGCTACCTGCAGCACCTGACGCTCGCCCGCGCCAGGGAGATGCTAGGCCGCGAGGCCAGCGTCATGGAGACGGCCTATGCCTGCGGCCTGTCCGGGCCGTCGCGGCTGCACGACCTGTTCGTGCGCTGGGAGGCGATGACCCCGGGCGAGTACGCCCGCCACGGCAAGGGCCTCGACATCGCCTATGGCTGGTTCGACAGCCCGTTCGGCGAGGTGCTGGCGATGGGGACCGGGCGCGGCCTGTGCGGCATGGCCTTCGCCGCCGAGGAGGGGCGCGACGCGGCGCTGGCCGACATGCGCGGCCGCTGGCCGGCCGCCCGCTACCACGAGGACGAGCCGGCGCTCGCCGCACCGGTCGGGGCCGCCTTCGGCGGCGGCGAGGTCAAGGTCCAGCTCATGGGCGCGCCGTTCCAGATCAAGGTGTGGGAGGCGCTGCTGGCGGTCCCGCTGGGCGCCCTGACCACCTATTCCGAGCTCGCCCGCCGCGTCGGGCGGCCCAAGGCGGTGCGCGCGGTGGGCACGGCGGTCGGGCGCAACCCGCTGGCCTGGCTGATCCCCTGTCACCGCGTGCTGCGCTGCGACGGCGAGCTGGGCGGCTATCACTGGGGCCTGCCGTTGAAGCGGGCGATGCTCGCCTGGGAATCGGCGCGCAGCGAGGCGGAGCGGGCCGAGGCATGAGGCGGGGCGTCGATCTCGAGCGCAACATCTACCTGGTCTCGGCACAGGTCGCCTGGGCCAATTTCTGGCCCTGCCTGACCGCCGTGCTGCTCCTGGTGGCGTCCGATATCGGCGGCGGATTCCTCTATGCGCCGCTCGCCTTCGCGGTGCTGCGCGCGCTGATCCTAATGATCGCGGGATACGCCGCCTACCGCATGCTGCTCTCGGGCGGCGCCGTGCGCGGCTGGCGGGCGGCCGCGACGCCCGAGGGCAGGGTGCCGTGGCGCTATGCCGGGGTCATGCTGATCATTCTCGGCCCGATCCTGCTCCTGGGCGTGGTTTGGACCGGGTCCGACAACGGCGGCGCGGCGACGCCCAACGGGCTCGCCGCGATGGGGCTCGGGATCGTCATGGTGATGATCTACGCCTCGCTCTACGTGCTGATCGGCACGGCGCTGCCCGAGGTGGCCGAGCTCGGCGTGGCGTCGCTGGCGGACGCGGTGGCGCGCGGCCGCGCCCATTACCGCGAGATCGCCCGGGCCATGGTCACCGGCCCCTGGCTGTTTCGCGTCGCCTCGATGCTGGCGCTGATCGTCGCCAACATGGCCGGGGTGCAGACCGACCTGTTCAGCGTCGACGCCCGCGCCTTCCACGCCCTGGGCGTCCTGCCGACCGTGCTGTTCCGCACCAGCCACGTCTTCGCCGAGGTGATGACGGCGGTGGTGCTGGCCCGCGCCTACCGCCGCTACCCGCTGCTGCCCGAAGACGCGGTTCCCGCCTGAGCGGACCGCGCCGGGTCGGCGCTATGCCCCGACCAGCTCGCGTACATAGCCGGGCAGGGCGAAGGCCGCCCGGTGCACCTCGGGGCTGTAGTAGCGCGGGGCGATCCCGGCGGCGGCGAAGCGCGCCTCCAGCGTCGCCAGCCCGTTCTCCCGCGCCGCCCCGTCGGTGCCCCAGCCAAAGGCCATCGGCCCGCCCCAGTAGGTCGGTACCGTGGCCATATAGCAGGTGGCATCGCGGAACAGGGCGCGAAAGGCGGCCATGGTGTTGCGCAGCTCGTCGGCCTGCTGGAACGGCACGCCGTTCTGCGTGGCGAAGATGCCGCCCTCGGCCAGCCGGCGCTTCACGTTGGCATAGAAGCTCTCGGTGAACAGCGCCTCGCCCGGGCCGATCGGGTCGGTGGAGTCCGAGATCACCACGTCGAAGCGCGCCTCAGAGTCGCGCGCGAACGCCGCCCCGTCGGCGATCACCAGCTCAAGCCGCGCATCGTCGAAGGCGCCGGCGCTGACGCCGGGCAGGTATCGCTTGGAGAACTCGACCACGCCGGCGTCGATCTCGACCATGGTGACGTGCTCGACCGCGCGGTGCCTCAGCACCTCGCGCGCCATGCCGCCGTCGCCGCCGCCGATGATCAGCACGCGCCGCGCCGCGCCGTGGGCGAGGATCGGCACATGCGCCATCATCTCGTGGTAGATGAACTCGTCGGCCTCGGTCAGCTGCACCACGCCGTCGAGCGTCAGCACCCGGCCCAGGCGCGGGTTCTCGAACAGGCGCAGGCGCTGGTGCTCGGTCTCGCTGTCGTAGAGCACGCGCGCCTCCTCAAGCGCCAGCGCCCGGTCGTCATAGAGCGACTCGACGGTCCAGCCCGGAATGGTCGGTGCGGTCATGGCGCTCTCCCTTGCTCTGGCTTGCGGCCCGGCGCGCGGGCATGATGGGGGGCCTTTTTCCTCAGGGAGGCGCGCGATGTCCACCCGCCAGACGCCTGCAACCGGTCCCGCCAGCGCGGTTTCAACCGGGGGCTGCCAGTGCGGCGCCGTGCGCTACGAGGTCCGCGGCACGCCGCTGGCGCTCTATGTCTGCCACTGCACCGAGTGCCGGCGGCAGTCGGCCTCGGCCTTCGGCATCTCGGTGATCGTGCGCGCCGCCGATCTCGTGCTGACCGCCGGCGAGACGCGGGTGTGGACCCGCTCGACCGATTCGGGGGCGCGGCTGGTCTGCCACTTCTGCCCGGTCTGCGGCAGCCGGCTGTGGCATATGGGCAGCCGTCACCCGGGGCGGGTCTCGCTCAAGGGCGGCTCGCTGGATGCGCCGCCCGACCTCGCCCGCGCCGTGCATATCTGGACCAGAAGCAAGGTGCCGGGCGTGGTGATCCCGCCCGGCGCCGAATGCCATCCCGGCGAGCCGCCAGACTAGCGGCCGAGACCCCGATCAGGCCAGCGCGGCCCCGATCAGGCCACCGCGGCCTCGACCAGCCCCTCGCCGCGCAACAGCTCCTGCACGCGCACCTCGCGGGCGGCGAAGGCGCGGCGCAGCACCTCGACCGCCTTCCACGGCTCGGCCTCGCCGCACATGAACACGTCGAAGGCGGCATAGCCGACCTCGGGCCAGGTGTGCACCGAGATGTGGCTCTCGGCCAGCACGGCGACGCCGCTCACGCCCTGGGGCGAGAACTTGTGCGTGTGGATGTGCAACAGCGTCGCGCCGCAGGCGTCGACGCAGTCGCGGAATGCGCGCTCGATGCGCGGCTCGTCGTCCAGCCCGCTGCCCCCGACCACCTCGATGATCAGGTGCGTGCCGGCATAGACCTTGCCGTCGCGGTGGATGAAGTGATCGTCGCGGGACTCGTCCAGGACATCCCGGTCCGAGACCACGACGAGATGTGCGCGGGTCTTCCCCGCTTCTTCCGCATGGGTGGTGCCTGTCTCCAGGTCCATCCCCAGTTGGAAGAGGTGTGCCTGGCTCATGGCAGCGCCTCCCCTACCAGCAGATGAATCCAGAGGCCCCTTAGCGCCCCCCCGCGGACGGGGTTGGGATCGGTGACCCTGTGGAGCGGGCAGATACTGCCTCCGGGCCCCCGGCACAAGGGGCGCGAGGGCCGCGACCGCAAATATTTCCGGCCCGGATGCCGCCGCGCGACACTGCGCGACGCGGCCGGGGCGCCGTGGCGGGTCGCACGGGGCTCGTTCGGGGCCCCGGGCGCCCCTCAGACGGGGGTGAGGTTGAGCGCGATCGAGATGCGCACGTCGCTGCCCTCATAGGGCCGCACGCCGTGGCTCAGCCAGGACGGAAACATGACCAGGTTGCCGGCCCTGGGCCGGATCAGCTCCGAGGCCCCGACCGACTGCCCGCCCGCCGTGCGGAAGGCCAGCAGCGGCGCCAGCATCGCCGGGCCGACGCCGCGCGGGTCCTGCATCTCGAACTCGCCGCCCAGGGCTGGGTCCTCGCCGGCGCCGCCGTCGCGCACATAATAGGTGGCCGACCAGTAGGCGCCCGGATGGGTGTGGAACTCGTTGCCCTGGCCGCGCCGGTTGACATTGGCCCAGGCGTTCATGCGCCAGCGCAGCTGCATGGGCCGGCCGTGCCGGTCGGCGGTCAGGTTGCGCGCCAGCGCCTGCGCCAGCTGCAGCACGGCGCGGCCCTCCTCGCCGCACCAGTCCTCGAAGTCGGTGGCTGACTGCCAGCCGCCCCAGTTCGAATGGTGCACGCCGGCGACCGCGCGCTCGCGCTCGAGGATGCGCGCCTCCAGCGTCGCGTTGAGCCGTTCGGCCTCGGGCACGGGCAGGATGGCCACGGGGGTGGGGAAGAGGTTGCGCAGCTGCACCTGCGGCCCCGCGCCCGAACCGGCGGCCTGGCCGGCGCCGGGACGGCTCGCGCTCTTTTCCATGCCGTGTCCTCTCGCGCCCGGCTAGTGCCGGAAATGCCGCATGCCGGTGAAGACCATGGCCAGGCCGGCGGCGTCGGCTGCCGCGATCACCTCGTCGTCGCGCAGGGCGCCGCCGGGCTGGATCACGGCGCTCGCGCCCGCTTCCGCCGCGGCCATCAGCCCGTCGGCGAAGGGGAAGAAGGCGTCCGAGGCCACCGCCGCGCCGCGCACCGGCGATTCGGGCAGGCCCAGCGCCTCGGCCATGTCCTGCGCCTTGCGCGCGGCGATGCGGGTGGAATCGACCCGGCTCATCTGCCCCGCGCCGATGCCCACGGTGGCGCCGCCTTTGGCATAGACGATGGCGTTCGACTTGACGTGCCTGGCCACGGTCCAGGCGAACATGAGATCCGCCATCTCGGCCCCGGTCGGCGCGCGCTTCGTGACCACGCGCAGGGCGTCGGGCGCCAGCGGCGCCGCGTCGGCGTCCTGCACCAGGAACCCGCCCGAGACCTGCCGCCAGGCCAGCCGGCCGCTGCGCGGGTCGGGCAGGGCGCCGGTGACCAGCAGGCGCAGGTTCTTCTTCGCCGCGAAGACGGCGCGCGCCGCCGCGTCCGCCTCGGGCGCGATCACCACCTCGGTGAAGATCTCGGCGATGCGCTCGACGGTCGGCCCGTCCAGAGTCCCGTTCAGCGCCACGATGCCGCCAAACGCCGAGACCCGGTCGCAGTCGAAGGCCCGCTGGTAGGCCTCCGCGAGCGTCTGCCCGCGCGCCACGCCGCAGGGGTTGGCGTGCTTGATGACGGCCACCGCCGGGCCGTCCGCGGGGTCGAACTCGGCCACCAGCTCGAAGGCGGCGTCGGTGTCGTTGATGTTGTTGTAGCTCAGCTCCTTGCCCTGGAGCTGGGTGGCGGTGGCCACGCCCGGCCGCGCCGAGC
>NZ_JBZSYN010000180.1:0-6050 GCF_058622915.1 Thermohalobaculum sp.
CCCGGCGGAATCTCCTCGGGCGCCGCGGTCGCCGCCGCGGTCGAGCTGGCCGAGCGCCCCGGCATGGCGGGCAAGCGCATCGTCGCCGTGCTGCCGAGCTTCGCCGAACGCTACCTCTCGACGCCGCTGTTCGACGGGCTGTAAGAACGGGGCGGCCGCGGACAGCGCCGGCCGCGCCCCGGAACACCGCGGAGGGGTCTGCCGATGCCCGCCTTCTCGGATGAGGAACTCGAGCGCTACGCGCGCCACATCGTGCTGCACGAGATCGGCGGGCCGGGCCAGCAGAGGCTGAAGGCCGCCCGCGTGCTGGTGATTGGCGCCGGCGGGCTGGGCTCGCCGGCGCTGCTCTACCTCGCGGCCGCCGGCGTCGGCACGCTCGGCTGCGTCGACTTCGACGAGGTGAGCCTGTCCAACCTGCAGCGCCAGGTGCTGCACGGCACCGGCGACATCGGCCGGCCGAAGGTCGACAGCGCCGCGGACGCGGTCAAGCGGATCAATCCCCACGTCGCCTTTGTGCCCCATGCCGCGCGGCTCGACGAGGGCAACGCCGCCGGGATACTGGGCGCCTACGACCTGGTGCTGGACGGCTCGGACAACTTCGCCACCCGCTATCTGGTGAACCGGGCGGCGGCGCGGCTGCAAAAGCCGCTGGTCTTCGCCGCCATCGGCCGCTGGGAGGGGCAGCTTTCGGTCTTCCGGCCCTGGGCGGGCGGGCCCTGCTACGAGTGCATCTTCCCCGAGGCGCCGGCGCCGGGCCTGGTGCCGGCCTGCGCCGAGGCCGGCGTGCTCGGCGCCATGGCCGGCGTGGTCGGCGCCATGCAGGCGGTCGAGGCGGTGAAGCTGATCACCGGCGCCGGGACCAGCCTCGACGGCCGGCTGCTGCTCTATGATGCGCTCCTGGCCGAGACCCGCACCATCCGCCTGGCCAAGCGTGCCGACTGCCCCGTCTGCGGCGCCTGAGCCGCGCCTGCTTCCCCGCCGCCTGTCGCGGCGCCCCCGCCAACGGAGAGCCGATGGCCCCCACCGCCGCAAACTCGACCGCCGCAAATTCGACTGCCGCAGATTCGGCCGCGCCCGATCGCACGCTGGTCGGCATCGGCTGGATGCTCGTGACCACGGTGCTGTTCGTCGCCGTCACCGTCATCGTGCGCCATCTGGGCGCGGGGATTCCGGCGCCCGAGGCGGCCTTCATCCGCTACGGCTTCGGGCTTCTGTTCATTCTGCCCGCCTTCCGCTCGCTGCTCGGGGCCCGGCCCCGGGCGGCGCTGATGGGCCGCTTTGCGCTGCGCGGCGTGCTGCACGGGCTGGCCGTGATCCTGTGGTTCTACGCCATGGCGCGCATCCCCATTGCCGAGGTCACGGCGCTCGGCTACGCCGCGCCGATCTTCGTCACCATCGGCGCCGCGGTCTTCTTCGGCGAGCGCCTGCACCTGCGGCGCATCATGGCAGTGGTCGCGGGCTTTGTCGGGGTGCTGGTGATCCTGCGCCCGGGCTTTGCCCAGATTACCTCGGGTCATCTCGCGCAGCTCGGCGCCGCGCCGCTGTTCGCCGGCTCCTACCTGATGGCCAAGGGCCTGACCCGCGAGGTCAGGCCCTCGGTGATCGTCGGCATGCTGTCGCTGTTCTGCACGCTCACCCTGCTGCCCGGTGGGCTGATCGTGTGGCGTACGCCGACGCTGGCCGAGGTCGGCTGGCTCGCCCTGACGGCGGCCGTCGCCACCACGGGGCACTACGTGCTGACCCGCGCCTTCGAGGCCGCGCCCCTGACCGTGACGCAGCCGATCACGTTTTTGCAGCTGGTCTGGGCCGCCGTGCTCGGCGTGGTGCTGTTCGCCGAGCCCATCGACCCCTTCGTCGTGCTCGGCGGCGCCCTGGTGGTGGGCGCGGTCACCTATATCTCGCACCGCGAGGCCGTAGCGGCGCGGCGCCAGCACACGCCGCCGGCGCCGGCGACCAAGAGCTAGCGCCCGCCGGGTGCGCTCGGGCCATATTGCGCTCAGGCCATGCGGCGCTCAGGCCATTTCGCGCTCGGCGAAGACCCGCTTGGCGATGCGGAAGCACTCGACGCCTGCCGGCACGCCGCAATAGATGGCGATGACGTGGATGATGGCGCGGATCTGCTCCTTGCTGACGCCGTTGCCGATGGCGCCGTTGAGGTGCAGCTCCCACTCCTGCATGCGGTTGAGCGCCGCGATCATGGTCAGGTTCATCACCGAGCGGGTCTTCTCGTCGATCGCCTCGTCGCCCCAGCCGAAGCCCCAGCACCATTCGGTCATCATCTCCTGGAAGGGCCGCGAGAAATCGTCGGCGCTCGCCAGCGTCTTCTCGACATAGTCGGCCCCCAGCGTCGCCTTGCGCCGCGCGAGCCCCCTGTCGAAGCGCGCCTTGTCCATGTCTCTCCTCCCGTTTTGATCCGAACACGACATGCCTGTGCCGCTGGCAGGATGGACGGGCCGGGCGCGCGGGCACAAGCCTGAAATCCGCAGGTTTTCCGCTGGATGACAATGACCGGCCTTACCCACCTCGCGCGGCCCCGGCCGGGCCGCCCGGCGCCCGCGCCATGACCCTGCAGCACGCCGCCCCGCCCGCGGTGGCGGGCAGCCGGCCGATCGGCTTCGTGCTCCTGGCGATGTTCGCCTTCTCCACCCAGGACGTGGTGGTGAAGCTGGTCGCGCCCGAGGTCTCGCTGTGGCAGCTCCAGGTGGTGCGCTCGGCCGCCACGCTGGTCTTGCTCACGCTGCTGGCCGCGGCGCTGGGCAAGCTCGGCCGGCTCCGGCCCCAGGGCCTGCGCTGGCCGCTGGTGCGCGCCGTCTTCATGTGCGGCTCCTATCTGTGCTTTTACGCCTCGCTGCCGCTTCTGCCGCTGTCGCAGGCCGCGGCGCTGTTCTTTACCGGGCCCTTGTTCATCACCGTGCTGGCCGCGCTGCTGCTGGGCGAGCCGATCGGCCCGCGCCGGGCGCTCGCCGTGATCATCGGCTTCACCGGGGTGCTGTTGATCGTCCGCCCCGGCACCGAGAGCTGGACGCCGGTGGCGCTCCTGCCGGTGGCCTCGGCGGCCAGCTACGCCATGGGCATCACCATCACCCGCTGGCGCTGCCGCGAGGAGCCGAATCTGGGGCTCAGCCTGGTGCACAATTCGATCTTCGTCGCCGTGGGCGCGCTCGGCGTGCTCGTTGTGCCCCAGCTTCCCTGGGCCGGCGAGACGCGGGCCTTCTGGCCCTTCCTGACCGAGGGCTGGCGCCCGCTCACCGCCTTCGCGCTCTCGCTCATGGTGTTCACCGCCGCGACGCATCTGGTCGGCATCCTGTCGAGCGTGCATGCCTACCAGTCCGAGGACGCCAGCCGCATCGCGCCGTTCGAGTATTCCTACCTGTTCATCATGTCGCTCTACGACGTGGTGCTGTGGGGCCACGTGCCGGTGCCCATGACCGTGGCCGGCATGGCGCTGATCACGCTGGGCGGCGTCTTCGTCGCCTGGCGCGAGGGCCGCCCGGCGCGGCCGCAGATCCAGCCGCGCGGCGAGGAGCCGTGGACTCCGGACGCCGCGCGTGTTGATAAGGGGGCATGACCGAGCCCGACGATTCCCGACCCGAAAGCCTGCTCCGCGCCATGTTCGACGCCGCCGTGGCGGCGGCCGACCCGATGGCGGTGCTGGCCGATCACCTGCCCCGGCGCCCCAAGGGCCGCACCATCGTGGTCGGCGCCGGCAAGGCCTCGGCGCGCATGGCCGAGGCGCTCGAGGCCGCCTGGGATGGCCCGCTCGAGGGCCTCGTCATCACCCGCTACGGCCACGCGCGGCCGTGCCGGCAGATCGAGATCGTCGAGGCGGCGCACCCGGTGCCGGACGAGGCCGGGGCGGCGGGCGCGCGGCGCATCCTCGACATGGTGCGCGACCTGGCCGAGGACGACCTGGTGATCGCGCTGATCTCGGGCGGCGGCTCGGCGCTGATGACGCTGCCCGCGGGCGAGATCACGCTGGCCGAGAAGCAGGCGGTGAACCAGGCGCTGCTCGCCTCGGGCGCGGCGATCGGCGAGATGAACGTGGTCCGCAAGCATCTCTCTGGCATCAAGGGCGGGCGGCTGGCGGCGGCTGCCTGGCCGGCGCGCGTGGTCGGCCTCTTGATCTCGGATGTGCCCGGCGACGACCCGGCGGTGATCGCCTCGGGCCCCACGGTCGGCGAGCGCTCGACGCCGCGCGACGCGCTTGAGATCCTCGAGCGCTACGCCATCGAGGTGCCCGACAGCGTGCGCGCCCGGCTGGAAGCCGGCGAGGACTGCCCGGCGCCCGACGACGAGCGGCTCTCGCGCACCGACAACCGGATCATCGCGGCGCCGCAGCTCTCGCTCGAGGCCGCCGCCGGGGTGGCGCGCGGGGCCGGGGTGACGCCGATGATCCTGGGCGACGCCATCGAGGGCGAGGCGCGCGAGGTCGCGAAGGTCATGGCCGGCATCGCACTCCAGGTGCTGCGCCACGACCAGCCGCTGAAGCGGCCCTGCGTGCTGCTGTCGGGCGGCGAGACGACCGTGACCGTCCGTGGCAAGGGCAAGGGCGGGCGCAATGTCGAGTTCCTGCTGGCGCTGGCCATCGCGCTGCGCGGCGCGCCGGTGCACGCCATCGCCTGCGACACCGACGGCGTGGACGGGGCCGAGGAGGTGGCCGGGGCGGTGATCGGACCTGACACTCTGGCGCGGGCGCGCGAAGCGGGCCTGGGCCCCCGCGCCGAGCTGCGCGACAACAATGGCCACGGCGTCTTTGCGGCGCTGGGCGACCAGGTGGTGTCCGGCCCGACGCTGACCAATGTCAACGACTTCCGGGCGCTGCTGATCGCGTGAGGGGGCGCGCGCGGGGCCGCGGCGCAGGTGTCCACGCGTGGACACGTGGTTAAGTCATTGAGTTCATTGAATGTCGCCCGTGGACCCGGACCGTGGTTAACGGGCGCGACCCGGTGTGGCGGCCGATCGTCCTATGCCCTGCCGGGCCGGATCGCGCCGATCACGTTGGCGGCGAGCCGCGCGATCGCCTGCGCGCCATAGCCGGTGGGGTCGCGCCCGGGCACGTACTCCACGAAGCAGGCCCCGGCGATGCGCCCCCGCGCCGCGACCCCGTGGATCAGGTCGAGCGCCTGCTGGTAGCCCAGCCCGCCGAAGGCCGGCAGCAGCACGCCGGGCACGAGCCCGGGGTCGAGCCCGTCGGCGTCGATGCACAGCACCACGTCCGAGCCCTGAGGGATCGCCTCGAGCACCGGCGCGATGCCACGGGCGTGGATCTCGCGCATCGGGAACAGGCGCGCCCCCCAGGCGCGGGCCTCGGCCAGCTCGGCCTCGCGGGCGCTGCCCGGGCCGCGCGCGCCGGCCTGCACGATATGGCGCACATGGCCCATCTCCGAGGCCCGGCGCATGGTCGAGGAGAAGCCGTGCCGGACGCCGTCGACCTCGTCGCGCCAGTCGATATGGGCGTCGACCTGCACGATGGCGATCTCGCGCCCGGCAAAGGCCGCAAGCAGCGGGATCGGCGTCGAGTCGTCGCCGCCCAACATCAAGGGCACCGCGCCGGCGCCGAGGATCGCCTCGACGGTCGCCCGGATCGCCGCGCGGTTGGCGGCGCCGTCGCTCACGCCGCCCGGCACGTCGCCCAGGTCGACGACCTGCGCCGCGCCCATCACCGGCCCGCCGGTGTCCATGTCGAGATGCGTGCGCGCCACCGAATACCATTCCAGCGCCCCCCAGATCGCGGCCGGCGCAGCGGCCGCGTGGCTCGGCTTGCCGGGCCGGTAGGGGGTGCCGTGGGGCGCGCCGAACACCGCGACATCCGCGTCGAGCGCGTCGAGCGCGCCGAACGGCACGTCCGAGAAGCTGCGCGCGGGCCGCTGCATCAGAACAGCCCGTCATAGGCGCGGCGGGGCAGCTCGACCGCGATGATTGTGAAGGTCTCGGCGGCCAGCGCCTCGGCAAGCGCGGGGCCGGCCTCGCCCGGGCCCGAGACCGTGATGCCGTGGCCGCCATAGACGCGGGCGAGCAGCGCGAAATCGGTGCGCTGGAAGTCCACCCCG
>NZ_JBZSYN010000181.1:0-37278 GCF_058622915.1 Thermohalobaculum sp.
CAGATAGGAGCCGATGCCGATCGCGAAGTGCAGCCGGTTGGACAGGGTGAGGCCGCGCGCGCCGATGACCTTGGAGTGCTGCAGATTGCCCTGCGCCCAGCGCCGGTCGCGCACGGCGAAGTCGATCAGCGAGGGCGGCGCGCCTTCCCAGCTGCCCTCGAGATCGGGGTCCATCCGGACCTCCCAGCCGCCGCGGCGAATCAGGGCCGCCTCGACGAAATCGTGGCTGAGAACATGGCCGCCGAAGGGCGCGCGGCCGGGAAGCTGGGGCAGGCCGCAGTTCTCGGCGAAGGCACGCACGCGGATCATTGCGTTATGCCCCCAGTAGTTTCCGTCGAGCCCCTGCCAGGCAGAGACGCCGCGGGCGATCACCGGGCCATAGAGGCGCCCCGCGAACTGCTGCAGCCGGGCAAAGAGCGTCCGCCCGCCCATCGCCATCGGCACCGTCTGCAGGATGCCGAGCCGCGGCGCCGCGTCCATGCGGCGGGCCATGGAAAGGATGGTCTCGGGCGCCATGATGCTGTCCGCGTCGAGCACCAGCATGTAGTCGTAGCGCGCGCCCCAGCGTTCGACGAAATCCTGCAGATTGCCGGCCTTGCGCCCGATGTTGCGGTCGCGCCGGCGATACCAGACATGCAGGGACTCGGCGAGCTCGTCGCGCAGCCAGTCGTAGGCGTTGGTCTCGCTCACCCATATGTCGGGGTTCGTCGTATCGGACAGGATGAAGATCTCGAATGCGTCGCCGTGGCCGGATCGGACCAGCCCATCGGCCATTGCGTGGAGCGCAGCCGTGGTCGCGGCCGGATCTTCGTTGTAGACGGGCATGAGGATGGCGGTGCGCCCTTTCGGCGCCCCCTCCGGCTCGCCGTCCCTGTGCCAAGGCTGCGCCAGAAGCCCCGCGACCGCCTGGCTCGCCGAGAGCGAGATCCAGCCGAAGGTGATCGTGAACAGCACCAGCAAAAGTCCCTGCAGGGGCGTCGAGGTTCCATGTCCGAACACCAGGGTCATCTGTCGGTAGCCGTACCAGGTCAGGGCGAGTGCCCCGCCGATGACGACCAGCCGCGCCGCCGCGACCCGCAGGCCCGGCCAGCCGACACGCCGCCCGGGCGCACGGTTGAGCGCCTGTGTCGGCATCTCGAGCGGTGCCGAGGCGGGGGTCGCCCCCCTGGTCGGGGGCGGTACGGCCCTCAGGCCGGCGTCCAGCGATAAAGCCATTTCTCCGACTCCGGTCCATCGGGTCCAACCAGGGTGAGCTGCAGCTCCAGCAGGGTCTGGTTGCCCGGTGTGAATTCGAACGAGGCGCGCATCTTTTCGCCGCCGGGCAGTGGGCGCAGGGCCACTCCGGTCAGCTCTCCCGAGCTGATCCGGGCTTCGACCTTGAGAGGGTCGGCCCAGCGGCCTTCCTTGTGGAAATCGACGACCATGACGCGCCTCTTGTCGTCGTCGATGGATTTGCCCGAGCGCGTCGCCACGACGCGGGCCAGCGGCACTGCGTCGGGGGGCTCGGCGCACCAGTAGAGCGTATAGCCGTAGGCGTGCCCGTCATCGGCCGGGCCGAGCGGGTCCTTGGGGCGCCAGAAGGCAACGATGTTGTCGTTGAATTCGTGGTCGGCGGGGATCTCGACCAGAACCACGGCGCCGCGGCCCCAATCGTCGACCGGTTCCACCCAGCCGCTCGGACGCTTGTCGTAGCGGGCCTCGTCGTCCTGATAATGCGCGAAGTCGCGCCGGCGCTGGGTCAGGCCAAAGCCTTTCGGGCCCTCGTCCTGGAAGGCCGAGACCTGGGGCTTGCGCGGGTTGGTGAGCGGTCGCCAGAGCCTCTCGTCCCGGCCGGTGATCATCTGCAGGCCTTCGCTGTCGTGCACGGCATTACGGTAGTCGTCGGTGCGGGACCGCCATTGCGGGCCGAAAAGGAACATGGACGTCAGCGGCGCGATGCCGATCGCGTCGATCTTCTCGCGCGGGAACAGGGTGCACCGCGTGCGCATCAATGTGGTCTCGCCGGGCGTGATGTCGAATTCGAACGCGCCGGTGCAGGATGCGCTGTCAAGCAAGGCGCGCACCACGATCGACAGGGCGCCCGGGGCCGGCGTCTCGATCCAGAAATGGCGAAAGGTGGGAAACTCCTCTCCGCGGGGATCCCCGGTCCGAATGGCGAGGCCGCGGCCGGAGAGACCGAAGATCATGCCGCGCGCGATGGCGCGGAAATAGCTCGCGCCCTGGAAGACGACGAACTCGTCGCTCACGTCCACCCGGTTGATGCGCGTGCGCAGGCGGAAACCGGAGAAGCTCGCCCCCTCCGGCGCCGGCTTCTTGGAAAGACCGGCGCCGCCGGGAAAGAACTTCGGGTCGAAATCGAACAGGTCCATCTTGAACGGAAGATTGCGGGCGCCATCTGGGGAAACGACGGTCACCGTCACCGGATCGTGATAGATGAAGCCCGGCGGGAGCAGGTCGATGGAAAATCCGCCACGGCCCCGGCCGAGCGGCACGGGATGCGGGCGAATGCCGCGATACTGGTTGTAATTCAAGTTCGCGAACGGGCCGCTCGGCTTGGTCCTGGCCGGCGCAAAGGGTGATTTTGACAGCGCGCGCGCCTTGGCCACGACCGCGGCGTAATCTCCCGCCGCCGGCGCCGCAGACGGAGTGCCTTGTGCAGCCTCCGCCGCACGGGCAGCGGCCGCAGGCATCAGTGCAGCCCCGAGAACTGCGATGAAGTCGCGCCTGTGCATCACCATACGACTCTTTCGTGGCCACTCAGTGGATCCACTGTCCCCGGCCGTGCCTCGCTCGAAGACCCGGCCGTCCAATGTTTGACGGGGCGAACATGTAGGCAACGCCCCGCGAGCTTGTAAGACGTGTCACGTCTGACTGGCGGTCCGGACGCTTGGCCCGATCCGCACGCCCATCGAAAAGCAAACTGCCCAAAGCGTCATTTTCTTCCATCTTCACGCCAGCGCCGCGCGGCGCGATCGGTCGAGGTCCGCGCGAGCCATGTTTCGGTCAGCGCGCGTCCGTTCAGGCGGAGAAAGCCGCGCAGCTCGACTGGCTGCGTGCCGTCCATCCTGAAGTCGAACGCCAGGCGCCAGCGCTTGGTGCCGACCACGGGCCAGGCCCCGATCGGGGGAACGATGCTGCCGCCATGCGCCTCGACGACCGGCTCGACCCCGCTCTTGGCGTCGAGCCCGTCGAGCGCGGGGCCCGCGAAGTCGACCACCATCTTGTCGACTCCCTTGGGGATCGGCTGGCCGGGAATACCGCCCCGGCCCTGCCGCGTCGCCACGACCGAGGCGACTTGCGCCGCTGCCGGGTCGCGTGCAACCCAGTTGATGGCGTAGTCGAAGCTGAGCGCGTCTCCCGCCTCGGCCTTCGCCTTCGGCATCCAGTAAGCGACGACGTTGTCCATGGTCTCGTCATTGGCGGGAATCTCGACGAGGTCCACCGCCCCCGCGCCCCACTTCCCCAAGGGCTCGACCCAGGCGGAGGGGCGGCGGTTGTAGAACACGCCGTCGTCCTGGTAATGGTCGAAATTCCGGTCGCGCTGGCTCAATCCGAAGCCGCGCGGATTGTGGTCCAGATAGGTCGTGGTCGTGACCCGTTCGGGGTTGTCGAGCGGGCGCCAGATACGCTCGCCGGCGCCGGTGGCCAGCGCCAGGCCGTCGCTGTCGTGGACCTCGGGGCGCCAGTCATCGGCGAGCACCCGGTCGAACTGGGAAAACCAGTACATGCTGGTGAGCGGCGCGATCCCAAGTCGCTCGACGCGCTTTCGCAAGAACAGGCGCGCCGCAACGCTCGTGCGGTGTCCGCCGCCGTCGCGCTTGCGCCTCAGACCGAAGCGGTAGGCGCCGGTGATCGAGGGGCCGTCGAGCAGTGCCCACACCGTCATGTCATCGGCGGGATCCTCGGGCGGTCCAAGCCAGAAGGCGGTGAAGCGCGGGAACTCTTCGGGCCGCGTCATCCCGGTGTCGATGGCGATGCCGCGCGCCGAAAGCCCGTACTGTCGATCGGGCCCGTCGGTGCGGAAATAGGAGGCGCCGACGAAGGAGACCCAGTCCGGATTCATTCCCGGCCGCATGACCCGGAACCCGGCGAAGCCCAGATCCGCCGGCAGCTTCCGGGCGGGGCTGTCGGCGGGTATGGAAAAGAAGTGGTCGCGATTGAACAGGACCTCGTGCGCAACGCCGGAATCGACGAGGTAAACATTTACCGGCTCGGGGAAGTACTTTCCTGGATAGAACAGTTGCACCGGGGCGTCTGCGCCGGCCGGCAGCAGTGAGGCCGCGTCACGAAAGCGGATCTTCCAGTAGGCGTCGTAGTCGAGCTTCGAGACCTGCGCGGCGATCCGCGGCGAAGGGGCCTGATAGGGCGCGGCCGCGGCGCGCTTGGCGCGCGCGATCAGGGAGTTGAAGCTGAAGGTCTCGGCCGGACCGAGGAACGACGCCTGAGTTGCCGCCGACGCACGACGCGCCCCGGCCAGCACGACGCCGGAGGCGGACAAAAGACCCAGTATGTCGCGTCGGGAAAAAGGCAGCCCAGTCTCCATCGCAACCCGTTCTGCTTGAGCCGACTCTTCGACCCGGGCCGCTCCCAATGACTACCGACTCAGCGAAGCGGCATTTATTCCACTTTTCCGGTTTCGGCATCTGAAAATTGTTGCAGAGCCCGCAATTCCGGGCACAGCGCCCGTGGCCGAATACCGCGCGCCGGCCGCCGGCGGGTCCGTGCGGATTTTGGGGGCCATTGCGGCACGGCGCCGCATTGGCGAAGGGCTGCTGTCAGGCCGCGCTTTCGCGGGCTTTGCCATAGCGTCGGACGGCGCCGACGATCTCTAGGGCGAGTCCCAGCGTGAGGTTCTGGAACAGGACGGCCTCGCGATAGTCGTGCTGCAACTCGGTATCCGCCCTGCGTCGGGCCGGAACGGAAGCGAACAGCGTGCGCATTCCGCGCCGCGCCTCGCAGGCGCTCAGGCGCAGCGACGTCTCGGGGTCCTCCTCGCCGATGGCCGTGAGGGCGCGCTCAAGAGCGAAGATCACGAATTGGGCGACCTCGCTGTCGGAGACCTCGGGGCGCCTCGGCGCCCGCGTCATGGCGTGCCGCGTCGGCTCTGCCGATCCGATGAAGCGCTGTCCAATTTCACGGGCCGGAATGACCTGGCCCTCGACCGTGCCGTGGCGCGGCGTCAACGGCGAGGGGAAGTGACCTTGAAGCACATCGAGGGTCGTCCTGCCTGCGCTCGTCATCGCCCGTGCCTCCGTGTTTTCGTGAGTCGGTTGGGGGACCGCGCGGGATCATGGGCTTTCTTTTTGTCACTTTCGTTGTGCGACGATGAACGAAGTTTAACTTGCGCCTCCGGCGCCATTGCGGAGGCAATTTTGTGGCATGATGCATAACTTCGCGCGATGTGTTGATATGAATTAGCGATTTGTCCGATGGGTGAAACTGGTGTTGCGTGACAGGTCGGCCCAATCCACGACCCGAGGCGACAGGCGGCGGCGCTCCGCCGGCCGCCCCTCGCACGACGGCCCGGCGCGGCCATCCCTGATCTTCGGGAAAGCATGAGCAGATGAGCCCCCTCCTGATTCTCCTGCATCTGGCCGGCGCCGTGACGCTGCTTTTGTGGGCCGTGCGCATGGTGCGGACCGGCGTCGAGCGCGCCTATGGCGCCGCGCTCGAGCGCACGCTCAAGCGGGCGCGGGGCAACAGGCTGCGGGCGGCCGCGCTCGGTGCCGTCGTCGCCGTGGTGTTGCAGAGCTCGACCGCGGTTGGCGTGCTCGCCGCGGGGTTTGCGGCGAGCGGGCTGACCAGTTCCAGCATGGCGCTCACCATGTTGCTCGGCGCGGATTTCGGCTCGTCGCTGGTGGTGCGGATCCTCGCCTTCAATCTGTCATGGCTGATCCCCTTCCTGCTCATTGCGGGCGGCTCGATGTTCATGAAGGGCACGCGCCGCGAGATCCGGCAGACCGGGCGCATCCTGGTCGGTGTGGCGCTCATCCTGATCTCGCTGGGCATGCTCGGCGCGGCCACCGGCTCGCTGCGGCACAGCCAGGGGTTGCCCGCCGTGGTCGGGTATCTCAAGGGTGACTATGTCAGCTCGTTCGTGCTCGCGGCGCTGTTCACCTGGCTGGTGCATTCCAGCATCGCCTCGGTGCTGCTGGTCGCCAAGCTGGCGTCCGAGGGACTGGTGCCGGTCGGGCTGGGGCTGGCACTGGTGCTGGGCGCCAATTTCGGTGGCGCGCTGATCGCCGCCGCACTGACCCGCGGCTTGCCGCGGGCGGCCTGGCGGGTGCCGCTGGGAAACCTCGCTTGCCGCGGGGCCGGCGCGGTGCTCGGGCTGGTGGTTCTGGGGACGTTGAACCTGCCGGTCGAACTGGCGGGCTCGGGTGCTGCCGAGCAGGTCGTGATGATGCACGTCGCCTTCAACCTGGTGATCCTCGTGGTCTGCCTGCCGCTGGTCGGGCCGGTCGGTGCCGTACTGGAGCGGCTCCTGCCCGACGAGCAGCCGGAGCGGGCGGGCGAGGGCCTGCTCGCGGGCCGGGTCAGCACGCTGGACCGCTCGGTGCTGCATTCGCCGCGCCTGGCGCTGGCCAGCGCCACGCGCGAGCTTTTGCGCATGAGCGAGATCATCGAGGTGATGCTGCGCCCGGTGATGGAGCTCTACGAGACGGACGACCGCGACCGGGTGAAGGCGCGGGCCAAGGAGCTGCGCCGGCTCGACCTCGAGGTGAACAAGGCGCATTCGGAGATCAAGCTCTACCTGGTCGAGCTCAACCGCGGCGCCATGAGCTCGGAGGAGGCGCAGCGGGCGATGATGCTGGCGAACTTCGCCATCAATCTCGAGCATGTCGGCGACCTGGTCTCCAAGAACCTGCTGAAGCTGGCGGTGGAGCGCTGCCAGAAGCAGCTGGCGTTCTCGGACGAGGGCTGGCGCGAGCTGACCAACCTGCACGCCCAGGTGCTGGCCAACATCCAGCTTGCGCTCAACGTTCTGGTCTCGGGCGACCGCGAGTCGGCGCGCGAGCTGGTGCACGAGAAGGATCGCATGCGCGAGCTCGAGATGAGAAGCCAGAACCGGCATCTCAGGCGCCTGCAGGACGGCTCGATCGAGAGCGTCGAGAGCAGCGAGATCCACCTCGAGACGATCCGGGCGCTGAAGCAGATCAACTCGCTGTTCGCCGCCATCGCCTATCCGATCCTGGCCGAGAGCGGCGACCTGCTCGACAGCCGGCTTGCCAAGAGCGATTGAGGGTCGAGAGCGAGTGAGCCTAGCCGGGGCGTCCAAATTTGGACGCCATGTCAAGCCATTGAATTCGCTTTAATTCCCGTTTTGGTACAGCTGCAGTTACCCCACGTCGTGGCCACGGCCAAGGTGCCGGCGAAGCCAGCCGGTGCGCAAAGCGCCGTCTGCGGCCGTCGCGACATTCGCAACCTTCCAACCGGTGTCCGCGCATCCTGGTTACGGAGACCGCGGTTCCGGCGGCTGCCCGGTGCCCAGGCACATCTGCGGGCTGGCGCTTGGCCCGGGTCGCTGTCGCCGGAAAGGACCCCTAAGGTCTTGCCGCGACTCCGTGCAGGCGTGACCTGACCCATCGCGCTCCGCCGGCGCCGTCGGGGTTCATGCGGGCACGGATTTTTCTCGCCCATCCGGCCACTTAAGGGCGAGCCGAGCCGGCGCGAGCAACTCAAGGTTGCATAGTCGAACTAAAAATCTTTTTATTTCAATCTGATAAGCAACTAAGATCGCCCCTGTCGGAGGCTTGCGGTCAGGCGATGCCTGCACCCGCGCCTGGCGCAGCAGTAGGTGGTTGCCCTTCCCATGAAACCAGCGGGAGCGATGTCGGAGGCCCCGAACTCGGGCAGGCGCCCCGAGACCGGTCGATCTTGATGGGCGCCGCTTCGTGGAGGCCGTGAAAATGATGAACTGGTTTGAAGCCCTGCGACCCTGGAACCGGATCGCGCTTTGTGGCTCTGCCACCGCGCTGGTCCTCCCGGCGATGCTGGGGTTCCTCACCGTCGAGCGCATCGTCGTGACGTTGCTGTGGGCCCTGGCGATGTGGGTGTGCGGGTGGGCGCTCTACGCGATGTGGAGCGGGCTTCGCAACCAGGTGTCTCGCGCGTGGATTTCGGTGCCGAGGTCGGCGTTTGGCCGGTGGACGGGGGAATGAGCGCAGGCCGCGCCAGGCAAAGAGGCGCCGCGCGAAGGCAGCCGCGCGCGAGACGAAACGTTCTGCGGCGGGTCGCGATCGGAACGCTGCTTTACGTGACCGTCACGATCTCGCTCGGCCTCAGCACGCAGGCCTTGCTGACCTATCACGAGGACGGGCGAGCGAGCCTCGAGGGGGCGAGTGTGTGGACGCCGAACCGCGTTGTCTGGTCACTGGTGGGCGCGCTGTGGCAGGAGAATTTCGGCAGCCGGAGCCGCGATCACCAGGGCGAGCCATCCTTGTGACCCCACGCCCATCCGGGCGGGCGGCGACCGTCCCCGACCCGGCCCCTGGCCCCCGGCAGCCCGATCGCATCAACGCCGAATCGAGCCCCGCGGAACGGTCGTGACCGCTTGACCGGCGATCCCGCCCCGGCTGCACCGGAGCCTGCGCCGTCCGCCCGCGTGAAGGGTCGGGCGGAGGGTGTCGGCCGGGCATAAATGACCGGCTTTGCGGTGCCCGGCGGGGCATCAGCAATCCGCCACGGTCTCGCGCGCGATCTCGAGAAAGGCGCGGATCAGCTTCGATCCGGCCCGCTCGCGCAGGCAGATAAGCGCCTCGTGCATCTGCGCCTCGCAGTCCGAGATGGTGATCGGCACCAGCCGGCCGTCGGGGCCGAGCTCGGCGGCCGAGACGACGCCGACCCCGCCGCCCGTCGCGACGATCTCGCGCACCGCCTCGCGGCCCTCCGCCTCGATCGTCGCCTTGAGCGCGACGCCGCGGGCGGCGGCGGCGGCCTCGATGTGCTGGCGGGTCTTCGAGCCGTGCTCGCGCAGCACCAGCATCTCGGCGGCGAGCTCGGCCAGTGTGATCGAGCGGCGCCGCGCCAGCCGGTGACCGGCGGCGGTGAAGGCGATGATCGGTGTGGAGCTGAGCCGCACCACCTCGAAGTCCCGCCCCTTCGGCGCCTCGCCGAGGATGCCGACCTCGGCCTCGTAATCGTAGAGCTGGCTGATCACGTCCTCGGAGTTGCCGCTGTGGATGCTGAGCTCGATGCCGGGATAGCGCGCCCGGAAGCGGCCGAGGATCGGGATGGCGTGATGCACCGAATCGGCGATCAACCTGAGCGCGCCGGAGCGCAGCGCACGCGATTCGGCCAGCATCTCGTGCGCCTGGCCCTCGATCTCGAACAGGCGGCGCGTGATCTCGAGCAGGCGCTGGCCGGCCTCGGTCAGCACCACCTGCTTCTTGCGCCGGTTGAACAGGATGACGTCGTAGTCCTCCTCGAGCTTGCGGACCTGGTCGGAGATCGCGGGCTGGGTCAGGTGCAGCGCCTCGGCCGCGCGCGAGAAGCCGCCGTGGATGGCGACATTGTGGAAGGCGCGGAGCTGGACATAGCGCATGGCGTGATTCCCCCGAGGCCGCGGCAGGGCCGAATCTATCGCTTAATTCTATAAAATCCATCCAAAATAACGATTTTACATATAGGTGGCGCGGAGACAGGATCGCCGCGGCAATCCGACCCCTCCCGAGGAGATTTTTCCCATGTCCCCGATGCGTGACGTCCCGGACGAGGCCGCGTTCCCGCCGCCCGCCCAGGGCGAGCCCTACCTGCTGACGCCGGGCCCGCTGACCACGGCCATCGAGGTCAAGCGGGCGATGCTGCGCGACTGGGGCTCGTGGGACGGCGACTTCCGCGCCATCACCGCCGAGGTGCGGCGGCGGCTGGCGGCGATGGCGGGAGGGGACGCGGCTTCGGGCGATCTCGACTGCGTGCCCCTGCAGGGCAGCGGCACCTACGCCGTCGAGGCGATGCTCGGCTCGTTCCTGCCGCGCGAGGCCAAGGCGCTGGTGCTGATGAACGGCGCCTACGGCAAGCGCGTGGCCCAGACGCTGGACTATCTGGGCCGCGCCCATGCCGACATCGACAAGGGCGACTACCTGCCGCCCAGGGGCCCGGAGGTCGCCGCGGCGCTCGACGCCGACCCCGCGATCACGCATGTGGTCGTGGTGCATTGCGAGACGAGCTCGGGCATCCTCAACCCGCTCGAGGAGATCGCCGAGGTGGTGCGCGCCCGCGGGCGCAAGCTTCTGGTCGACTCGATGAGCGCCTTCGGCGCGCTGCCGCTCGACATCGGGGCGCTGTGCGCCGAGGCGATGGTCGCCTCGGCCAACAAGTGCATCGAGGGCGTGCCGGGCTTCGGCTTCGTCCTCGCCCCGCGCGCGGCGCTCGAGGCGGCCGGCGGCAGGTCGCATTCGCTCAGCCTCGATGTCCACGCGCAGTGGGCCTACATGGAGCGCACCGGCCAGTGGCGCTATACCCCGCCCACCCATGTGGTGGCGGCCTTCCTCGAGGCCTTGAGGATGCACGAGGCCGAGGGCGGCGTGGCCGCGCGCGGCGCGCGCTACGCGCTCAATCGCGACGTGCTGGTGGCGGGGATGCGCGACCTGGGCTTCGAGACGCTTCTGTCGGACCGCTGGCTTTCGCCGATCATCGTCACCTTCTTCTGCCCCGCCGATCCGCGCTTCGACTTCGCGCGCTTCTATGATCTGATGAAAGCGAGGGGGTTCATCATTTATCCGGGCAAGCTGACCGTGGTGGAGAGCTTCCGCGTAGGCTGCATCGGGCGGATCGACGCCCAGGTGATGCGCGGCGTGGTCAGGGCGGCCGGCGAGGCCCTGGCCGAGATGGGGATCAAGAGCGCCGCGCCGCCCGAGGCGGCGCTGGCCGAGCGCGCCCGGCTGGTGGCGTGAGGACGGGAGGCGAGAGCATGGACAAGGTCACCCCCCGCAGTGTCGGCGTCAACGGCCGGGACTATCCGTTCCCCCGGGTGCCGGCGGTGGTCATCTGCCTCGACGGCTGCGAGCCGGCCTATCTGGACGCTGCCATCGCCGCGGGGCTGATGCCCGCGCTCGAGGCGGTCAAGGCCAGGGGCACGGTGCGCACGGCGCATTCGGTGATCCCGAGCTTCACCAACCCCAACAACCTGTCGATCGCGACCGGGCGGCCGCCCGCGGTGCACGGCATCTGCGGCAACTACTTCTACGACCGCGAGGCGGACGAGGAAGTGATGATGAACGACCCGCGCTTCCTGCGCGCGCCCACGGTGTTCAAGGCCTTCCACGACGCCGGCGCCCGGGTCGCAGTGGTGACTGCGAAGGACAAGCTGAGGGCGCTCCTGGGCCACGGGCTGACGTTCGAGGGCAGGGCGGTGTGCTTCTCCTCGGAGAAGTCGGACACGACCACCGCGGCCGCGCACGGGATCGACAACGCCGCCCGCTGGTTGGGCCGGCCGGTGCCCGAGGTCTATTCGGCGGAACTGTCCGAGTTCGTCTTCGCTGCCGGGGTGAAGCTGCTGGAGGAGGTCCGACCCGACGTGATGTATCTGACCACCACCGACTACGTGCAGCACAAGCACGCGCCTGGCGAGCCCGAGGCGAACGTCTTCTACGCCATGTTCGACGCCTATCTGGCGCAGCTCGATGCGGCTGGCGCGGCGGTCGTGGTGACGGCCGATCACGGCATGAAGCCCAAGCATCTCGCGGACGGCTCGCCCGCGGTGGTCTATCTGCAGGACCTGCTCGATGGGTGGCTGGGCGCGGGCGCGGCGCGGGTGATCCTGCCGATCACCGACCCCTACGTGGTGCATCACGGGGCGCTCGGCTCCTTCGCCACGGCCTATCTGCCCGAGGGCGCGGACCGCGCCGAGGTGACGGCGCGGCTCAAAGCGCTGCCGGGGATCGAGCTGGTGCTCGATCGCGAGGCGGCCTGCGCGCGCTTCGAGCTGCCGCCCGACCGCATCGGGGACATTGTCATCCTGTCGGGCGAGACCATGACCGTCGGCACATCCGCCGACCGGCACGACCTTGCGGCGCTGAAGGAGCCCTTGCGCTCGCATGGCGGGCTGCACGAGCAGGCGGTGCCCTTCATCGTCAACCGGGCGCTGCCCGAGCTGGCCGAGGCGCCGCAGTTGCGGAACTTCGACGCCTTCCACGTCGCGGCGCTGGCGGCGGCACGCTGATATTGGGAGAGACCGATGAACGACAAGCCAGGCAAGGTCGGCGTTCGCCACGAGCCGATGCGAATCGCCGGGCGCAAAGTCGACGCCGAGGGCGTGATCGAGGTGACCTATCCCTACACCGGCGCGGTGATCGGCACGGTGCCGGCTGGCCGCGCCGAGCATGCGCGGGAGGCCTTCGAGAGCGCGGCGGCCTACCGGCCGAAGCTGACCCGCTACGAACGCCAGCAGATCCTGTTCCGCACGGCCGAGGCGCTGGTGGCGCGCAAGGACGAGGTCTCGGACCTGATCACGCTCGAGCTCGGCATCTCGAAGCAGGATTCGGCCTACGAGGTCGGCCGCGCCTATGACGTGTTCGCGCTGGCCGCGCAGCAGTGCATTCACGACGACGGCGAGATGTTCTCGTGCGACCTCACGCCTCACGGCAAGGCGCGCAAGATCTTCACTCTGCGCGAGCCGCTGACGGCGATCTCAGCGATCACGCCGTTCAATCATCCGCTCAACATGGTGGCGCACAAGGTGGCGCCGGCGGTGGCCAGCAACAACTGCGTGGTGTGCAAGCCCACCGAGCTGACGCCGATGACGGCGCTGGTGCTGGCCGACCTGCTCTACGAGGCGGGACTGCCGCCCGAGATGTTCTCGGTGGTGACGGGCTGGCCCGGGGACATCGGCGAGGAGATGATCGGCAATCCACACGCCGAGCTGATCACCTTCACCGGCAGCGTTCCCGTGGGCAAGATGATCGCCGCGCGCGCCGGCTACCGCCGCACGGTGCTGGAGCTTGGCGGCAACGACCCGCTGATCGTGCTCGACGACCTGTCCGACGACGACCTCGCCAGGGCCGCCGACCTCGCGGTCGCGGGCGCGACCAAGAACTCGGGCCAGCGCTGCACCGCGGTCAAGCGCATCCTGTGCCAGCAGCGCGTCGCCGAGCGTTTCGTGCCGATGCTGCTGGAGCGGGCCAGGAAAATCCGCTTCGGCGACCCGATGGACGCCCAGACGGCGCTCGGCACCGTGGTCAGCGCCGAGGCCGCGGCGCTGTTCGAGCGGCGCGTCGAGATGGCGGCAGAGGACGGGGCGGAGATCCTCTACAACCCGGGCCGCGACGGCGCGCTGTTGCCGCCCATCCTGGTCGATCGGGTGCCGCCCGCGGCCGAGCTGGTGCGCGAGGAGACCTTCGGCCCGGCGATCCCGGTGATCCGCGTGCCCGATGACGACGAGCAGGTGATGGCGATCTCGAACTCGACCGCCTTCGGCCTCTCGGCGGGCGTGTGCACCAACGACTTTCGGCGCATGCAGCGCTATATCGCGGGATTGCGCGTCGGCACGGTCAATATCTGGGAGGTGCCGGGCTATCGCATCGAGATGTCACCCTTCGGCGGCATTAAGGACTCCGGCCTCGGCTACAAGGAGGGCGTGATCGAGGCGATGAAGAGCTACACCAATGTGAAGACCTTCTCGCTGCCCTGGCCCTGAGCCCATGGCGCAACCGCCCAAGCCCCACACCGAGGGCGAGTCGAACACCAGCGGGCTGCGCCGCCGCTGGCGCGCCGCGCAGGCCGACCCCGCGACCCGCGCGCTGGTCGAGCGCGACGCTGCCGCCTTCCTGCACCAGAGCCTGTCCACCCCGGTGCTTTCAGGGATAGCCAGGGCCGAGGGCATCTGGATCGAGGACCTCGCCGGGCGGCGCTACATGGATTTCCACGGCAACAGCGTGCATCACATCGGCTATGGCCACCCGAAGCTGCGCGAGGCGATCAAGCGCCAGATCGACGAGCTGAGCTTCGCGCCGCGGCGCTTTAGCTGCGAGCCGGCGGTGGAGCTGGCCGAGAAGCTGGGCGCGATTGCCCCCGGGGCGCTGTCCAAATGCCTCTTCACCACCGGCGGCTCGGATGCCGTCGAGGTGGCGCTCAAGATCGCCCGCGCCGCGACCGGGCGGTTCAAGACGCTGAGCTTCTGGGACGCCTTTCACGGCGCGGGGTTCGAGGCGGCGAGTGTGGGCGGCGAGCACACCTTCCGCTCAGGCATCGCCGGGCCGCTCCTGCCGGGCGCCGAGCATGTGGCGCCCTTCGCCTGCTACCGCTGCCCCTACGGCCACGCGGGGCCTGACGTTTGCGGCATCGCCTGCGCAGGGATGATCGAGTACGTGCTGGGCCGCGAGGGCGATGTCGCCGCCGTCATCGCCGAGCCCATGCGCGCCGTGCCCTACGTCCCCCCGCCCGGCTTCTGGGCCCGGGTGCGCGCGGCCTGCGACGCGCACGGCACGCTCTTGATCTTCGACGAGATCCCCACAGGGCTGGGCAAGACCGGGCGGCTGTTCGCCTCCGAGCATGACGGCGTGGTGCCCGACATCGTCGTGCTGGGCAAGGCGCTGGGCGGCGGCATCCTGCCGATCGCGGCGGCCATCGCGCGGCCCGAGCTCGACGTTGCCGGCGACTACGCCATCGGCCACTATACGCACGAGAAGAACCCGGTGACGGCGCGCGCGGCGCTGACCACGCTCGCGATCATCGAGGAGGAGGGGCTGGTGGCGCGCGCCGCGGAGCTGGGCGCGCACGCGGTGGGCCGGTTGGCCGCGCTCAGGGACCGCGCGCCGATCGTCGGCGACCTGCGCGGGCGGGGCCTGATGATCGGGGTCGAGATCGTCGCCGACCGGGCCACCAAGGCACCGGGCAACGATCTGGCCGAGCGCATCTATTACCGCTGCCTCGAAGCGGGGCTGAGCTTCAAGATCAGCCAGGGCTGCGTGCTCACGCTTTCGCCGCCGCTGGTGATCGGCCGGGCCGATCTCGACCGTGCGCTCGACATCGTCGAGCAGGCGGTGCTGGAGACCGCGCGCGAGGCGGCGTGACGCCGCTTGCCAATCCGCCGCCTGCCGCCTAGGAGGGCCGCGCGGAGAAAGGCGACCCCATGGAGCGGACTGGCGAGCGAGCAGGCGAGCGGCTGGTGGCGCTTACCGGCGTGACCGGCTTCATCGGCGGCCACCTCGCTGCCGAGCTGGCCCGGCGCGGCTGGCGGGTCCGGGCACTGGTGCGCCAAAGGCCGCGCGGGTCGGCACCGGCCGCCGCGCCTGTCGAGACGGTGCCCGGCACCCTCGAGGACGCGGCGGCGCTCGAGGCGCTGGTCGCGGGCGCGGACGCGGTCGTCCATCTCGCCGGCGCAATCAAGGGCCGCACCGCCGATGACTTCCTGAGCGCGAATGCCGAGGGCACGGCGGCGCTCGCGCGCGCCTGGCAGGCGCACGCGCCCGCGGCGCGCTTCGTCCACCTCTCCTCGATGGCGGCGCGCGAGCCCGGGCTTTCGGCCTATGCCGCCTCCAAGCGCGCGGCCGAGGAGCGGCTGGCGGATATCGGCGGCGCCGGCTGGTGGCGGGTGCTGCGGCCCGCCGCCGTCTATGGGCCGGGCGACCGCGAGACGCTCAGGCTCTTTCGCGCCGCGGGCGGGCCGGTGCAGCCGATGCTGGGCGGAGCCGGCGCCCGGCTCGCGCTGGTGCACGTCGCCGATCTGGTCGCCGCCATTGTGGTGGCGGTCGAGGCGGACCTGCCCCGGGGGCCCTATGAGGTGACCGACCACCGCCCCGAAGGCTACACCTGGGAGGAGATCGCCTGCGCGGCGGCGCAGGCGCTGGGGCGCCGGGCGCGGCCGCTGCGCGTGCCGGCTGTGGCGGTGCGTGTCCTGGGGCGGGCGGGCGATCTCGCGGCGCGGCTGGGTGCCCGGCCCATGCTCACCTCGGGCAAGGCGCGGGAAATCCTGCATGCCGATTGGGGCTCGGAGCCGTCGCGGCAGCTGCCGCGCGCGCTGTGGCAGCCCCGCGTGCCGCTCGACCGCGGCTTCGCCGAGGCCGTCGCCTGGTACCGGGCGGCCGGCTGGCTGCGCGGCTAGGGGACTTCCTGCCTGCCACGGACCGGTGGATTTCCGACCGACTTGCCTTAGACTAGGGGAAAACGGCAAAGGCTTGACAAGTCGAACGCTCATCGGTGACGCAAGGGTCATTGCGCGGCAGAGGGGCCGGAGAAAGTTTCTCGCGGAACGGGCGGGGCCCGGCGCTGGTCGGGATGATTTGTCTGCGGCCGGACGAGGTGGCGAGTGCCGAACATGAGCGACGGCGGGCATGACTGACGGGACGGGGACCATGCAGGACAACAGTCCGATCCAGGCCAGGGTGCTGGAGCTGCTCGGCAAGAAGGCCGGGCTAGGCCGGCATCTGAGCCTCGAGAGCAAGGTGCTCGAGGACACCGGCCTCGACTCGGTCTCCGTCATGGACCTGGTGATGGAGCTCGAGGACGAGTTCGACATCTCGATTCCGCTCGACCGGATCGCCGAGGTGCGCACGGTGGCCGATCTTGCCGGAGCCGTGGAAGCGCTGGCGAAGGGCCACGAGCCCGCCGTGGGCGGGTCAAAGGGGGAGTAGCCTCATGGGCATCAATCGAAGGGTCGACGCGATCCGGGCCGCCTATGGCCGCCTGCAGGCGCTTGGCCGCGATCCGACATCGCTCAAGTTCGACCGCATCGAGTCGCCGACGCGCGCGGTGATGGGCAACAAGCCGGTGATGCTGTTCGGCACCAACAACTATCTCGGGCTGACCTTCGACGAGGCCTGTGTCGAGGCCACCGTCGAGGCCGCGCGGACATTCGGCGTGGGCACCACCGGCTCGCGCATCGCCAACGGCACCTACGAGGGGCATCGCGCGCTCGAGGCCGAGATCGCCGCCTTCTACGACAAGCGCGCGGCGATCCTCTACTCGACCGGCTTCCTGGCCAATCTGGGCGTCATCGCGGCGCTGGCCGAGAAGGACGACTACCTGCTGATCGACGCCGACAGCCACGCCTCGATCTACGACGCCGCGAAGATGAGCGACGCCGAGACCATCCGCTTTCGCCACAACAACCCCGACGACCTGGCCAAGCGGCTGGCGCGGCTCAAGGGCACGCCGGGCGACAAGGTGGTGGTGGTCGAGGGCATCTACTCGATGCTCGGCGACACCGCGCCTCTGGCCGAGATCGCCGCCGTCAAGCGCGAGGCCGGCGAGGGCGTCTATCTCCTGGTCGACGAGGCGCATTCGCTGGGCGTTTTGGGCAAGAGCGGGCGCGGCCAGTGCCAGGCAGCGGGCGTCGAGGCCGACTGCGACTATATCGTCGGCACCTTCTCGAAGAGCGTCGGCACCACCGGCGGCTACTGCGTCTCGGACGTCGAGGGGTTCGAGGTGCTGCGCTCCTACTCGCGGCCCTACATGTTCAGCGCCTCGCTGACGCCGCCGACGGTGGCCACGGCCCGGGCCGCCTTCCGCCGCATGGCCGAGGTGCCCGAGCTGCGCGAGCGGCTGTGGCAAAATTCGCGGCGGCTCTACGAGGGGCTCGGCGGACTCGGCTTCGAGCTCGGCCCCGAGATCAGCCCGGTCGTCGCCGTCAAGCTGCCCGACCCGCAGTCGGCGGTGATGCTGTGGAACGCCCTGATCGACGCAGGCGTGTACACCAACATCGCGATTCCGCCGGCGACGCCGGGCGGGCTGTCGCTGCTGCGCGTCTCGGTTTCGGCGGCACATGACAACGATCAGATCGACGCGGCGATCAAGATATTCGCCAAGGCCGGGTCGGATCTTGGACTGGTCAGCGGCGCCAGCGGGGGGGCGACCGGGGGGACGACCGCCTCGCGCGTCGCCTAGCAGGGGCGGCCCACCGTCAGCTCCCCGATCCCGGAACTGCCACAGGCCGGCGCGTCGAGGCGACCTGGCCGTCGGCCAGCTCGTAGATGCAATCGGCGATGTCGAGGAAGGCGGCGCGGTGGGTGATCGCGAGCACGGTGGTGTCGCCGCCGACCGCGCGGATGTTCTCGACAATTGCGCGCTCGGTCTCGGGATCGAGAGCGCTCGTCACCTCGTCGAGGATCAGGATGCGCGGTCGCTTGACGATGGCGCGGGCCAGCGCGATGCGCTGACGCTGGCCGCCCGAGACCTTGGCGCCCTTCTCGCCGACCTCCGTGTGCACTCCCTCGGCCAGGCTGTCGACCCAGGCGAGGGCGCCGGCGGCCTCGAGCGCGGTGCGCACCTCCTGCTCGCCTACGGTGGCATCGCCGAGCGCGATGTTGGCGAAAATGGTGTCGTGGAAGAGGACCAGCTCCTGCGGGACATAGCCGATCATCCCGCGCCACGCGCGCAGCGAGAACTGCTGCAGCGGCCGACCGTCGATCAGAACCTCGCCCGAGTCGGGCACGCGGAAACCGAGCAGCAGGTCGGTGACGGTCGTCTTGCCCGCCCCGGAGGGCCCGGTCAGCACGGTGATGCCGCCCCGCGGGATCTCGAGCGAGACCCGGCGCAACACCGGCGTGCGCGGGTGCGAGAAGCTGACGTCGACCAGGCGGATATCCTGCTCGAACCGCGGCACCAGGGTTCCGGTGTCGCGCTCGCGCTCGGCCTGGCTGGCCGCGATCAGGGACTGCACGCTGTAGTAGGCGCTCTCGTAGATTGCCGCGTTTTGATACTCCTTCTGAATTCGTCCGATGGCGCTGACCATCTTGATCAGCAGGATGCCGATGACCACGAGCTCGGCGGGCGCCACATTGCCGTAGGTGACAGCCAGCGCCAGGCCGAAGCCGAGCGCCACGGCGGCAAGCGTCTCGTCCAGGCTCTTGAGCGCCTCCCTGGCGATGACCTGGCCCTGCAGCGCGCGACGCAGGCGCACGATGTTGCGCTCGAGCAGGCCGGCGAAGCTCTTCTGCCGGTCCATCGCCTTGAGCGGCTTGATGTTGTTCAGCGCGTCGGTGAGGTAGGTGATGAAATCCGCGGTGTGCCGCGTTTGCCGCCGCCCGGCGCGCTTCGCCCCGCGCACGAGGAAATTGAGGAAGGCCGCGATGGTGCCGCCCACTGCCAGCGCGATCAGCGCGACCTTCCACGAGACGAAGAACGTGACTCCGGCATAGATCACCGACTGGATCGCGAAGACGAGAAAGCGGGCGGCGGACAGGTAGGCCTCGCCCGCCCGCGTGGCGTCGACGCTGAGCGCATTGGCGACCCGGCCCAGCGGCTGCTGGGTGAAATAGGCCCATCGCACGTTGAGCAGGCTGTCGACCAGGTCGCGGCGCAGGCTGGTGGCGACATGGGCCACCGCGTAGCCGACATAGGTCATTGCACCGAGATTCAGGGCGTTCTTGATGGCAATCGCCCCGACGGCGACGCTGACCAGCGCGAAAAGTCCGGGTGGAATGCCGATCGAGCCCAATGCATCGATCATGTACTTGGCGGTGGCGCTGTGGGCGCTGCCCTTGCCGTCCAGCGCGATCGACATGACCGGCACCAGGCTGGCCAGGCCGACGCCCTCGGCAATGCCGCCCAAGAGCAGGCACAGCAGCAGAGGGATCGGGCGTGTGCCCTTGGCCGAGAAGAAAAGCTTGATGATACTGAGCACAGCCGAGGTCCGAGCCGATCCGCATCGAGCCGATAAAGATGCCGCTTATGGAATGCCCGGCCTTCCCGGGGCAAGGCCGAAACGACAGCGGATTCTCCCACGCTGGCGCATACAGGCCAATTTGTCACGGCACCTTAGCGTGGAACTGCTGCCGGATTGCCACATTGCGCTTGCCATGCGACTTTATTTGAGTTGGTGCAAGTGCTATCCGCCATCGCGAAACGAGGGATACCGGTAAAACGGGTCCCGTGAGAACGAAGGGACTGGACCTGCCCATGGCGGCGCTTTCGCCGACGCCCACCGACAATGGGATCGCAAGACGGCTTGCCGATTTTCCCACACTGACCGATGCGCTGGACTATGCGGCCGGCGGTGCGGGCGGCGTCAACTTCTATTCGGCGCGCGGCGCGCTCGAGGACGTGCTGACCTGGGCCGCCTTGCGCGAGGACGCGCTGGGCGTAGCGGGTCGCCTGCTCGGGCGCGGACTTGTCCCCGGGGACCGGGTGGCGATCGTCGCCGAGACCGAGGGCGACTTCCACCGCGCGCTGATGGGCTGCCTCTACGCCCACCTGATCCCCTGCCCGGTGCCGCTGCCCAGCGCCTTCGGCTCGCGCGCCGGCTATGTCGAGCAGATCCGCCGCATCGCCGACGTGGCGGGCATCTCCGCGGCGATTTCGCCCGAGATGTTCCGCGACTGGGTCGGCGAGGCCCTGAGCGAGCGTCATCTCGCTTTCGTCGGCACGCTCGCCGGCCTCGACAACGCGCCCGAGTCGCTGCCGAACGGCGATGCACGCGCCGCGGAGGAGATCGCCTATCTCCAGTTCTCCTCGGGCACCACCAGCTTTCCCAAAGGGATCGCGGTGACCCACGGCGCGATGATGGCCAATATCCGGGCCATGGCCGAGCACGCCTTCGAGATGCGCGACGGCGACCGCGGCGTCAGCTGGCTGCCCTATTACCACGACATGGGGCTGGTCGGCTGCATCATGCTGCCGCTGGCCACGCAGATGAGCGCTGATCACCTGCGGACCCGCGACTTCATCCTCAGGCCCGGCATCTGGCTCGACCTGATCAGCCGCTATCGCTGCACGATGACCTACGCGCCGTCCTTCGGCTACGATCTGGCGACCCGGCGCACGCGCTCGGCCGACGAGCTCGATCTCTCCTGCCTGCGCATCGCCGGGGTCGGTGGCGACCTGATCAAGCGGGCAAACCTCGATACCTTCGCCGAGACCTTCGCCTCGGCCGGCTTCAGCGCCGCGAGCTTCCTGCCCAGTTACGGCATGGCCGAGGCCGCGCTCGGCCTGGCCTTCGCGCCGCTGGGATCGGGTGCGCGCACCGAGCTGGTCGACGTCGATCGCCTGCGCGACGATCACCTCGCCGCGCCACCCACGGGCAATGCGCGCGGCCGCGAGTTCGTCATCTGCGGCCGGCCCCTGCCCGAGCACGAGATCGAGATCCGCGATCCCTCGGGGGCGCCGCTGCCAGAGGCCCGCGTCGGTCAGATCTTCGTGCGCGGGCCAAGCCTGATGCAGGGCTATTTCGGCAACGCCGAGGAGACCGCCCGAGTGCTCTCGCCCGATGGCTGGCTCGATACCGGCGACCTGGGCTACATGCGCGCGGGCGAGATCGTGGTGACCGGCCGGGTCAAGGAGCTGATCATCATCAACGGCCGCAACATCTGGCCCCAGGACATCGAGTGGTCGGTCGAGGCCCATGTCGACGGCGCCAAGGAGGGCAGCGTCGCCGCCTTCCAGCTGGCCGACGAGGCCGACGACGGGCCCGATGCGGGCCGGGTCGCGGTGGTGGTCGAGTGCCGCCGGCGCGAGAGCTCCGACCGCGAGGCCCTGCGCGGGCAGGCGCATTCCGTGGTGCGGACGGTCTGCGGCATCGATGCCCGGGTGGCGCTGTGCGCGCCGGGCGCCCTGCCGCGCACCTCCTCGGGCAAGCTGAGCCGGACCAAGGCGCGCGAGATGTTCCTCGCCGGCCAGTTCGAGGGCTGATCCGCCGCCCGCCCCACGCCAGAGGCGTCGCCCGCCGCTACCGGTCGCTCAGCTTCTCCAGGTTCTCGTTGGCGCGCTTGGCCGCGGCCTGCAGCCGCTCCTCGAAGCTGGCGATGTTCTTCTTCGGCTCCTGGTAGAAGGCGGTCATCTTCATCGCCTGCAGGAAGGTCCAGGTCACGGCCCGGCCGCCGAAGCGCATCGGCCGGTTGAAGTCGAGCAGCAGGACGACCCGTTCTTCGTCCGTGTCGTTGCGCACCTCGTGCTCGTAGGTGTCGTCGATCACGAAGATCTTGCCCGACACCCAGCTGCGCCGCTCGTTGCCGACCCGGATCCAGCAGTGCTCGCGGTCCTTGGGGATGATCAGGCCCATATGCCCGCGCAGGATGCCCTTGGTCACGCCCCTGTGCGGCGGGATGTGGTAGCGCGGCGACAGGATCGAGACCCAGGCGGTGTGGATATGCGGCACCTTGCTGATCAGCTCGGCTGTCCGCGGCATCTGCCGGCAGTTGCCCTCGACCCGGTTGCCGAAGCCGTAGAGGAACAGGGTGCGCCAGTTCTTCTCGGTGGCGATGCCATACTGCTCGGGCGAGACCTCCTGGAATCCGGGAATGTGCTCGCGCAGCTTGAGCAGCTCGCGCACCTCGGCGAGGATCTCGTCGGCGTGCTCCTCGAAGCCGGTGAGGAAGGGGAAGTGGCCGGTGTCGAGGAAGGGCGCGTCCGGGACGAGGCCCTGCCGGCCCTGATAGCGGGCCAGCCAGCGCGTTACCCGCTTGCCGAGCGCGTAGACGCCGCGCCGGATCGGCCGGTTCAGGCTCTTCGGCCGGTGCTCCGCTGGGCGGGGGTCTGCTCTGGTATCCATCATCGAACGCGTGTTCCCTTGCTGCGTCGTGCCCGGCCGGGCGGCTTCGTCGCGGGGCTGCCGGGCGGACGCGAGGTGGTCAAGGCGGGAGGGTCGAGCGGTCTGCGCGCCGCCGAGCGCGCGGCCGGCGCCCGTCACCGCAAACGAACGGATCGGTCTCCCCGGCGTGCATCATGGCGAGGCCGGCGCGCGCGCCGCCGTCGGTGCCTCGCATGGCCCGAGCCGGGTCCGGCGGGTGTTCCCGAGCGGAGTGTCAGCACCTGTTCTGCCATCATGTCTCTGCCTTCGTTTCTCGTCCCGCCCTTGCTAACGCCTGGCCGGAGCCTTGAAAAGCGCTGCAAGTCGCGCCGCGCCGACCCGCGACGCGGATCGTCCCGAACGCCGAGCCGGCAAGGCGCGACTTCATCGCCGTGCCTGGGCATATTGTCAACGTCGAGCAGGTGGAGGAATTTGACGCAGGCGCGGGCCAGCTTGTCGGCAACGCCTCCGCGCCCTAGACATTGCCTGAGCCGCGCTTTAGCCCGGAGACCTCGCCCCGTGACCCATCCGTGACCGACCCGTGACCCAGCCCATCCTGCACAAGCCCGGCCGGCCTGCGCCCGGCATCGACGCGTGCTGGCTGCCCGGCGACCGGTGAGCCGGGCATGAGGCCGCGCCGGTTCCAGGTGACAAAGCTCGACCGCTACCTGCTGCGGCGGATGATGCCGCGCATCGGGCTTGTCCTGGTCATTACGCTCCTGGCGCTCCTGCTCGAGAAGGCGCTCCAGCTGATCGACCTCGTGACCACGCAGGGCGCCCCGCTCGACCTCGTCCTCGGCATGGCGCTGAACCTGATCCCGCACTATCTGGGGCTCGCCCTGCCGGTCACCTTCTGCATCGCCGTGCTGACCCTGCTGGCCACGCTGTCGCGCGAGAACGAGCTCGACGCGCTCGAGAACGCCGGCTGGTCGCTCCGGCGCATCGGCGCGCCGATCGTGGCCCTGTCCGTCGTGCTGGCGATCGCCAGCCTGCCGCTTTTCGGCGAGCTGCAGCCATACACGCGCTACGCCTACCGCGCGATCAAGCACGCCGCCTACAATGCGGGCTGGACCGGGCGGCTCGAGGAGGGCGTCTTCGTCAGGACGGACAGCGGCCTGGTGATCTCGGCGGGCGAGATCGACCCGACCGGGCACGTGCTCTCGCGCGTCTTCGTCCTGCAGCACAACAAGGACGGTACCGAGTCGGTGTTCACCGCCCAGCGCGGGCTGATCGTGCCCGATCCGAAGGCCCGTGTCATCCGCCTGCTGCTCAAGCACGGCCGCGGCCTGGTCCCGGGCGGCTGGATCCAGTTCGACGACCTGACCCTGCACCAGACCTTCGCGATCGACCGCAACCCCTTCCGCCCGCGCGGCGGCGGCAACAACGACCGCGAGCTGACCTTCGGCGAGCTGGTCGCGCGCGCCACCGGAGCCGACGGCCTGCCGGCGCAGCCGACTTTCTGGGCCGAGTTCCACATGCGGCTGGTGCGGGCGGTGACGCTGATCGGCGTGGCGATGCTGTCGATTCCGCTCGGCGTCACGCGCAAGCGTGCACCGGCCTGGCCCAGGGTCGGCGTTGCCGTGGTGATCCTCGTGGCCTTCAACCAGTTGCTGGACACGGTCGATTCCATGGCCCGGCTCGGCCGCGTCGACCCGGTGCTCTCGGTGTGGGCGGTGGGCGCGTCGTTTATGCTTCTGGGCTTCTGGCTCTATGCCGTCACCGCCGGGCAGGGCACGCCATCGCCGCTGCGCGGCGTGCTCCGCCGCATCGACCTGCTCGCGGTCGATGCCGCGGCGCTGGCGCGGCGTCTTGCCGGGCGTCACGAGACCGGCCCGTGACGCTTGCGCTTTACCTCACCCGCGTGGTGGCGGGCCGGATCCTCGCGGTTCTCACCGGGTTCGTCCTGCTTGGCCTCAGCTTCGATCTGCTCGAGAATTCGACCGATCTGATCCGGACGCACGGCCTGGGTGGGGTGGGCCAGTATGCCCTGTTACGCGCGCCGCTGATCCTGCTCACCGTGTTCCCCCTGGGCGTCCTGTTCGGCGCCACGCTGGCGTTCTTCGCGCTCGCCGCGCGCAACGAGATGGTGGTCGTCCGGACCGCGGGCGTGAACACGGTGAGCGTCGTGCTTCGTCTGATCCCGCTCGCGCTCCTGCTCGGCGCGGCGCAGAACCAGCTCGCGGCGCGCATCGGGCCGGCGGCCGAGCAGGCGCTGGTCGAGCGCTTCCCCGAGTTCGTCGACACGCCGGACATCAAGTCCGAGGTCTGGCTGCGCGACTGGAAGGCGGTGATTCGCATCGGCCGCACCTCGGCCAACGGCTCGGTGCTCTACGATGTGAGCATCTTCGAGACAGCGCCGGACGGAGAGCTCAATCGCCGCATCGACGCTGCCGTGGCACGCTATGCCGGCGAGGACTGGCAGCTGACCGGCGTCACGGTGCACAGGCCCGATCGCAAGCCCGAGACGATGAGCATGCTGTACTGGAAGTCACGGCTGACGCCGGCGGGCGTGATCGGCGCGGCGCGCCGGCCCGATCTGGTGTCCACGGCGGATGTGCGGCGCATCCTCTCGGGCGAGCGGCCGGGCGCACGCGGCACGCCCTACTACCTGGTCCAGCTTTGGCGAAGCTATGCCGCCTTCCTCATCCCCGCGGTGATGGTGGTGTTCGGTGCGCTTGCCAGCTTCGGGCTGGTGCGCAGCGGTGGCGGCGCGCGCTACATCGCCCTTGGCGTGGCGGCCGGGACGGGCTTCGTGCTGGTGAACGGCGTCCTCTCGTCGCTTGGCCAGGCCGGCGCGATGCAGGCGGTGCTGGCGGCGTTCATGGCCCCGGCGGTCTTTTTTGTGCTCGGACTCTGGGCTATCGTCGTGATCGAGGAGTGAGGGAGACAGCATGGTCACGGTGACACCGGTCGAGGTACGCCGACAGCGCGAGACCTTCATCCGCCTGCCCGGCCAGCTCTGGGGCGACGACCCCAACTGGGTCGAACCGCTCTGGCTCGAGCGCCGCCGTTTCCTGATGCCGCGCACCAACCCGTTCCTCGAGCACGCCGAGGCCGCCTTCTGGCTGGCGTGGCGCGACGGTCGCCCGGTCGGGCGGATCAGCGCCCAACTCGACCGCCTGGCACCTGAGGTGGACAGCGCGCGCCTCGGTTTCTTCGGCATGCTGGCGGCCGAGGACGACGCGGAGGCGCTGGCCGCGCTTTTCGCCGCCGCCGAGGGCTGGCTGGCCCGACGCGGCGCGGGCGTCGTGCGTGGGCCGTTCGACCTTTCGATCAATCAGACCAGCGGTCTCCTGGTCGAAGGCTTCGACACGCCGCCGCAGCTGATGATGGGCCACAACCCAGCCTGGCTGGGCGCCGCCGTCGAGGCGTGCGGCTATGCCGCGGCCAAGGACCTCGTGGCCTACCGGATGGACGCGCACGGCGGGCTGGAGGACGGCCCGCGCCGGCTGGCCGAGCGCCGCTCCGACGGCGTCACGATCCGCTCGATCGACATGCGCCGCTACCGCGACGAGGTGGCGGTGATCACCGACATCTTCAACGATGCCTGGGCCGGGAACTGGGGCTTCACGCCGCTGACCGCGGCCGAGACCGAGGCGCTGGCCGACGAGATGAAGCCGATCCTCGATCCCGGCCTGGTGAAGATCGCCGAGGTGCATGGCGCGCCGGCGGCCTTCATCGTGCTGCTGCCCAACATCAACGAGCTGATCGCCGATCTCGGCGGCAGGCTGGTTCCCTTCGGTCTCGTCAAGCTCCTATGGCGGCTCAAGTTCGGGCGCATCCGCACGGCGCGCGTGCCGCTCATGGGCGTGCGGCGGGCCCATGCGCACACGCTCCTGGGCAAGACGCTGCCGCTCAAGCTGATCTATGCGCTCGAGGAGCGCAGCCTCGCGCGCGGCTTCGAGGAGCTCGAGCTGAGCTGGCTGCTCGAGGACAACTGGCCGGTGCGCCGGGTGGTCGAGAGCGTCGGCGGCCGGCTGGCAAAGACCTACAGGATCTATGAGAAGCGGCTCGGCGGCGGGAACGACACGCAACCGGAGGACGCAATGTCCTGACCCCGGCGGCTATTTCGCCGAGACGCAGCCGATCTCGTGATTCGGGTCCGGGCGGGTCCAGACTTCGCTGATGCCGAGCAGCTTGATGCCGAGATAGGCGCGCAGCTTGAGCCGGTTGTTGGAGAGCTTCGTCACCTCCAAACTGTAGCTGTTGCCGTGCTTGGGGTCATAGACTTGGCCGTCGTCCCAGACGCCGCCGCCTTGGGGCTCGAGGCCGCTGATGACCTGGATGCCGCAAAGCGGCCGGTCGCGCAGCGCCGGATCCGGGTTCTTCTTGTCCCGCTTCGGTTTGCCGTCGTTGAGGGGATCGCCGAGCCAGGCGATGCGGCCGCACACGTTCGATCCGCAAGCGTAGAAGTCGACGATGACGCCCTTTTTCCCGCTCAGCCAGGGGCCGAGCAAGGTGGTCTTGCCCTCGGTCGCCGCGTCGGCGGCGCCGGCCGGTGCCACGGCCGCGGCGAGCGACAATGCCAAGGCGATGCCGAGCAGTGCCGAATGCATGCGGGGCGTCGGTCCTGTTCGTCTCACGCGTCACGCTCCTCTCTCTGTGTGTGTGCTGCCACAGATACGCAGCGCAGATGGCGATCCGTCTGTCAGCAATCAACCGTTGCGCAGCAGGCCGCTCAGGGCAGGAGCGCGGACAGGCCGGCGAGCAACCGCCCGATGTCGTTGGCCGGCATGAAGATGCGCCGAGGCGCACGCGGCAATTGTCGGCACACAGGAGGATGCCTTCCTCGGCCGCGCGGTCCACGACGGTTTCGCTTTGAGGGTGCGCGGAGACCGCACGCACCACCCGGCGGGTCGCGAGTGCATCAGCCATCGTGTCCGAGTGGTCCGTCATGGCGCTAAGCAGCGGCAGGAGAGACTCAGACGCCGCAACATGGGCCGGCCGCGCAATACATCGACAATTTCGATGCAGTTATAAGAACAATAGATTTTAACTATTCATTCCGCACGTCCAATATGGCCCGCCAAGAGGCCTCCGGGGCGCCGCGCGGCACGTGGTTCGCGAGCCTGCCCCAAGGGTCCGCCGTGGTCACGGCCGCCGTCGCCGGGGAGGGAGCCAGCGTCATGATCCGCAAGGATTTCAGGCGCATGAAGCCGGGTCATGCTGTCACAATTCCGGCCTATAGTGCGATTCGCGCCGTGCGCATTTAATTTTACCCACACAAACAGGACGTCTGAGGGGAGTCACAACCATGAAACGCCTGCTGTTGGCCGGGATCGCGGTCCTGGCACTCGGGGCTCCGGCCTTCGCCGGGACTTGCCCGGCAATCACCTTGAAGGACATGAAGGGGGTGCCTCCGGGTGTCTTCCCCGAGCAGTACGATCTGACCGAGTTCGAGAAGGCCGCGCACTGCACGATGACCTTCCACGAGAACCCGGCGATCACGGCAATGAACGCCCGCATCCAGGGCAATCCGAAGACGCTGCCGCCGGTCGCCAAGCGGCTGCCGGCCGACCCGCTGGTGGTCGTTCCCTACGACAAAATCGGCACCTATGGCGGCACCTTCCACGCGCTCTCGAACGCGTCGGAAGCCGGCACCTCGGACTTCCTGTCGATCCGCCACGTCAACCTCGTGCGCTACTCGGACGACCTGCAGACGATCGTCCCCAACGTGGCCAAGTCGTGGGAGTGGAACAAGGATTACACCCAGCTGACCTTCCATCTGCGCAAGGGGCACAAGTGGTCGGACGGCCAGCCCTTCACCGCGGCGGACGTCAAGTTCTGGTATGACGACCTCGAGATGGACCCGCATGTCTACGCCAAGCCCAAGGACTATGTGCTGGTCGGCGGCAAGCGGATGACCGTCGAGGTGCTGAATCCGGAGACGGTGCGCTTCGACCTGCCGGCGCCGAAGCCGGGGCTGCTGGCGCATTTCGCGACGCACTTCGCCCAGGCCTTCCAGCCGAAGCATTTCCTCGGCCAGTTCCACCCGGCGATCAACCCCGATGCCGACAAGCTGGCGCAATCGCTCGGCTTCAAGAACGGCTACGCCGTCATCGCCGCCTACTACGGCAATTCGGACTGGACCGACACCGCCTCGCCGATGCTCAACAGCCCGAATTTGGTGGCGCATCTTCCCGCAGCCGCGCTGCCGTCGCTGGAGAGCTACGTCGACGTGAAGCAGACCACCGAGGGCAGGCACTTCGTCGCCAACCCCTACTTCTTCCAGGTCGACACGGCGGGCAACCAGCTGCCCTACATATCCGAGCAGGACGAGATCTACGTCAACGAGCAGCAGGTGCGGCTCCTGAAGCTGATCAACGGCGAGGTCGACTACAAGGCCCAGTCGCTGCAGATCGCCGATCTCCCGCTGCTCTTGCAGAACCGCAAGAAAGGCGACTACACGATCGACCTCAAGCCCAAGATCGCCGAGCACGTCTTCTCGTTCAACGTGACCGACGAGGATCTGGAGAAGCGCAAGGTCTTCGGCGACATCCGGTTCCGCAAGGCGATGTCGATCGCGATCAACCGCGACGAGCTCAACCAGGTCGCCTATTTCGGCCAGGGCGAGCCCAGGCAGTATATCGGCTTCTCGCCCAAGCCGGGCTTCATCGACAAGAAGTGGCTGACATATGCCACCCAGTACGATCCCAAGAAGGCCAACGAGCTGCTTGACGAGATCGGCATGAAGGATATCGACGGCGACGGCTTCCGCGAGCTGCCGAACGGGCAGAAGCTGGTGCTGAACATGCAGTTCTCCACCCAGGGCATCGCCGGACAGGTGGTCGAGCTGGTCGGCCAGTATTGGTCGAAGGTCGGCATCCAGACCACGGTCAAGGAAGTCACGCCGGACGAGTACCGCTCGGCGCAGTCCTCCAACCAGCTCGATGTCGGAATGTGGGAGAAGGGCCAGCCGCTGCCGATCGTCATGGCGACCGACGAATTGTGGGTGCCGCCCTTCGAGAACTATTTCGGCCACCGCACCGGCATGCTGTGGGCCGAGTACATCGACTCCAAGGGCACCAAGGGCGTCAAGCCGCCGGACTGGGTCATGCAGATGCGCAAGGACATCTACGCCTTCCAGTCGGCCCAGCCGGGCTCGCCCAAGTCGGACAAGCTCGGCGAGAAGCTGGTCGAGAACATGACCGGCCACCTGCTGTTCATCGGCACGGTGCTGTCGTCGGATCCGATCTACCACCGGAACGCGCTCAAGAACTTCGTCCCGTTCAAGACCGCGTCCTACGAGTACTACCGGACCTATCCCTACCGGCCGCAGCAATGGTACTTCGCCAAGTGACCGCTGCACTGTGACGCAAAACCGGACCGGGCGCCGCGCGCGCCCGGTTCCAAGCTTGTCTCGGGCCGAGCAACGGGACGATACTGACCGACAGAAACAACCCGGACCAAACCGGGTGCGGACAGGGCACGACCGATGCTGCAATTCGCCAGATTCGTGATCATGCGCGCGGCTATGGCGCTGTTCACGCTCGTGCTCGTGTCGCTGATCGTGTTCTCGCTGATGGAGCTGGTGCCCGGCGACTGCGCCGAGCGCTATCTCGCCTTCAAGAACACCCAGGGCTCGCAGATCTCGGTGGCCGACATCCAGTCGGAGCGCATCCGGCTCGGCCTCAACCGGCCCTTCCTGGTGCGCTGGAGCAGCTGGCTGGGCAACGCGCTGTTCCATGGCCAGTTCGGCGAGAGCTGCATCCTGCGGCTGAACATCTCGCGGCTGATGGGCGACAAGTTCTGGATCAGCCTCGGCATCTGCCTCACGGCGCTGATCCTGGCCTATCTGATCGCGATACCCGTCGGCATAATGGCTGCCAGCGCGAAGAGCGCGACGGTCAACAACTCGCTGAGATTTACCAGCTATCTGGGGCTCGCGCTGCCGAACTTCCTGCTGGCGCTGATCATCATGCTGATCTCGACGGTGCTGTTTGGCAACAGCCTCACGGGGCTCTTCTCGGAGCAATTTCGCGACTCCGCCTGGTCCTGGGCGCGGCTGAAGGATTTCCTCGGGCATGCCTGGCTGCCGGTGTTCATCCTGGGCTGGTCGGCCACCGCCTTCGCGCTGCAGACCGTGCGCGCGCTGATGTCCGACGAGATCGGCAAGCTCTATGTGACCGCTGCCCGGGCGCGGGGCATCTCGGGCAGGCAGCTGTTGTGGCGCTATCCGGCGCGCCATGCGCTCGGGCCGGTGATCAACTCGCTGGGCTTCGACCTCAACCGCATCTTCAACGAGCTGCCGATCGTGGCGCTGATCATGACGCTGACCGAGGCCGGGTCGCTGCTGATCGAGGCGCTGGCGCGGTCGAACGATCAGCAGCTTGCCGGCGCGATCATCTTCCTGCTGACCGCCAGCATCGTGACCATCAACTTCGTGACCGACGTCCTGCTCGCGGTTCTCGATCCGCGGGTGCGGCGCGGAATGATAGGATAGGCCATGACGGAAGCCACGGCCTCCAGCGTGCCCCCCGCCAAAGGCGGCACCGACCAGCGCCGCAAGGAAGCCTATTTCACCGCCACGCAATCCCAGCTGATCTGGGCCCGTTTCCGCCACAATCGCTCGGCCATGATCGCCGCATGGGTGCTGATCGGCCTGATCATGATGGGCTATTTCTCGCCGTTCCTGTCGCCCTACGACCCGACGATCAACGGCCGCGACCCGCAATACGAGAATGGCGCGCCGCAGATTCCGCGCTTCTGGGACGAGAACGGCTTCTCGTTCCGGCCCTTCATCTACGGCACCAAGCGGACCCGCTCGATGGCCACCAATTTCCGCTGGGTGATGACGGTCGAGCGCAACGACCGGCATTATGTGTATTTCTTCGTCAAGGGCTGGCAGTACAGCCTGATCAACATCCGCCTCGACCTGCCGCTCTTCCACGTCGACACGAACCTGCGGGCGCTCACCTTCAACACCCACCTGTTCGGCGTCGACAAGGGCCAGATTCACCTCTTCGGCACGGATGCCAGCGGCAAGGACATCTTCGGCCGCACCTTGGCGGCGGTGTGGACCTCGCTCGCGGTCGGGACGATCGGCGTCTTCATCTCCTTCGTGCTGTCGCTGGTGATCGGCGGGGTGGCGGGCTATTTCGGCGGCTGGATCGACTCCGCCATCCAGATGATCACCGACGCGATCCGGACCGTGCCGCCGATCCCGCTGTTCATGGCCATCGCCGCCTTCATCCCCCAGACCTGGAGCTCGGAGATGCGGTTCTTCTTCATCTCCTGCGTCCTGGGCTTCATCAACTGGCCGACACTGGCGCGACGAATACGCACCCACCTCTTGACCGAGCGCAGCCAGGAATACGTGCTGGCCGCGCAGCTGTGCGGTGCGTCCTCGAGCCACATCATCCGGCGCCACCTGCTGCCGAGCTTCACCTCCTATATCATCGTCGACCTGATGATCTCGTTTCCCTACATGGTGCGCTCGGAGACGGCGCTCAGCTTCATCGGGCTGGGGCTGAAGGACCCGGTCAACTCGCTCGGCTCGCTGTTGCAGAACGTGTCCAAGGCCGACGTGCTCCTGAACTACCAGTGGTACTTCATCCCCGTCCTGTTCTTCATCGCGCTGGTGCTCGCTTTCGTCTATGTCGGCGACGGGTTGCGTGACGCCGCCGATCCTTACGCGAAGGCCAGCAAGTGACGCTGATCAAGGTCGAAGATCTCACCGTGGAGTTCGACACCGACGAGGGCCGCATCGTCGCGGTCGACGGCGTCTCCTTCGAGCTCGACCCCGGCAAGGTCCTGGGGCTGGTCGGCGAATCCGGCTCGGGCAAGTCGGTGACGGCCAAGTCGCTCATGCAGCTCAACGCGGACAACACCGCCTACGGGCCCAAAAGCCGCATCACGCTCACGCTCGAGTCGGGCTCCATCGACGTGCTATCGCTGCGCTCGGCGCGCGAGATGCGCGTCGTGCGCGGCGGCGCCATCTCGATGATCTTCCAAGAGCCGATGGCCAGCTTCGCGCCGGCCATCACCATCGGCGACCAGATGGTCGAACAGCTCTGCCTGCACAAGAACATGACCAAGCGCGCCGCCCGCGAGCTGTCGATCGAGATGCTCGCCCGCGTCGGCATCTCCGACGCCGATAAGCGCTTCCGCCAGTACGCCTTCGAGCTTTCGGGCGGCATGCGCCAGCGCGCCATGATCGCCATGGCGCTGTCGACGCACCCCAAGCTCCTGATCGCCGACGAGCCGACCACGGCGCTCGACGTCACCATCCAGGCGCAGGTCATCGACCTGATGAAGGACCTGGTCGCCGAGTTCGGCATGGGCATCATCTTCATCACCCATGATCTCGGCGTGATCGCGCAGACCGCCGACAGCGTTGCCGTGATGTATCTGGGGCGCATCGTCGAGTACGGGCCCGTGCGCGAGGTCATCCGCAACCCCGCGCATCCCTACACGCAGGGCCTGCTCAAGGCGCTGCCCGACCTCGAGGACCTCGACGCGCCGCTCACGCCCGTGCCGGGCGACATCCCATCGCCGCTGGAGCGGCCGCGGGGCTGCGTCTTCCATACCCGCTGCCCGAAGGTCATGCCCGGGCGCTGCGATGCCGCCGTGCCCGAGAAGATCCGCGTCAAGCCCGGCCACGCCGCCGCCTGCTTCGCGGTCGAGGACGCGCTGGCGGTGGCCTCGTGACCGGCAGGCCGATCATCTCGGCGCGCGATCTCGCGGTCCATTTCCCGATCGGCGGCGGGCTGTTCGGCGCGCGTGCCATCGTGCAGGCGGTCGAGGGCGTCAGCCTGGACATCCCGCGCGGCGCCTTCTTCGGCCTGGTCGGGGAGTCCGGCTCGGGCAAGACCACGCTGGGCCGGGCGCTGCTCAAGGCGGCGCCGATCACCCGCGGCCAGGTCAGCTACCAGGACCACGAGGTCGCCTACGACCTCGCCCGGATCACCAAGGCCGAGCTCAAGGACTACCGCAAGCGCGCCCAGCTGATCTTTCAGGACCCCTACGCCGCGCTCAGCCCGCGCATGACGGTGCGCGACATCATTGCCGAACCGATCGAGGTCATGCGCATCGCCACGACGCGCGAGGACGCCGACCGTCGCGTGCGCGAGATCGCCGCCAAGTGCCGGCTCAACCTCGAGCACCTGCGCCGTTTTCCGCACGCCTTCTCGGGCGGCCAGCGCCAGCGCATCTCGATCGCCCGCACGCTGGTCGCCAACCCGCGCTTCGTCGTGGCCGACGAGGCGGTGGCGGCGCTGGACGTCTCGATCCAGGCCGACGTGCTGAACCTGCTCAAGCAGCTCAAGAAGGATCTCGGGCTGACCATCCTGTTCATCAGCCACGACCTCTCGGTGGTGGCGCATATCTGCGACCACGTGGCGGTAATGTATCTCGGCCGGCTGGTCGAGACCGCGCCCACCCGCGCGCTGTTCGCCGCGCCGCGGCACCCCTACACCAAGGCGCTTTTGTCGGCGATCCCCTCGCTCGACCCCGACAACCGCGGCTCGGCGCAGAAGCTCGAGGGCGAGATCCCCAGCCCGACCAACCCGCCGCCCGGCTGCAAGTTCCACACCCGCTGCCCGCACGCCATCGACATCTGCCGCCGCGAGGAGCCGCGCCTTGAAGACGGCGGCGCCGGGCGCGAGGTCGCCTGCCACCGCTGGCAGGAGCTGGCCGGCACCCTCTCGCCTGCCTGAGGGCACAGGAGACCGGCCCATGGCCAAAGGCCCCGCGCCGCGCCCCGGCAAGGTCCTCTTCGTCGTCATCGACCAGTTTCGCGCCGATTGCCTGAGCGGCGCGCTGGCCGGGTCGGCGCAGCTTCCCAACCTGCGCGCCCTGATGGCCGACAGCGTTACCTTTTCCAGCCACTTCACCGTCACCAACCCGTGCGGTCCGGCGCGCGCCAGCCTGCTCACCGGGCTCTATGCCATGAACCACCGCTCGGTCAGGAACGGCGCGCCGCTGGCGCACCACCACACCAACCTGGCGCTGGAGGTGCGCCGGGCGGGCCGCGAGCCGCTTCTCTTCGGCTATACCGACACCGCGGTCGACCCCGCCGGCCGCGACCCGCGCGACCCGGACCTGCAGACCTATGAGGGCCTGATGCCGGGATTCGCGGAGGTCGTGCGCATGCGCCTTGAGCACGGCAGCCACGCCTGGCTCGCGCATCTCAGGGCGAAGGGCTACGACCTGCCGGCCGACTACGACGATCTCTACCGCGCGGTGGATCCGGACGGGGGCGGCCGTCTCGACGCCCCGACGCTCTACCGGGCCGAGGACAGCGACACCGCCTTCCTCACCGACAGGACGCTCGAGGCGCTTTCGGTGCGCGGCGGCGAGGACTGGTTCGCCCATCTCTGCTACATCCGCCCGCACCCGCCGCTGGCGGCGCCCGCACCCTGGAACGTCTCGCACGACCCAGCGCGCCTGCCGCCCGCCGCCGGCCCCGGCAGCGTCGCGGCCGTGCGCGCCGTGCATCCCTTCTTCGACGCCTATTTCGCCGAGCCGCGCGAACGGGCGCTGCATATCGGCTTCGACGGCCGGCTCGACCGGCTGGCCGAGGCCGATCGCCGGACCCTCCGGGCGCTCTATCTCGGCCTCGCGGCCGAGATCGACCACCATATCGGGCGGCTCATGGGGTTCCTCGGCGAGTCGGGCCAGCTCGACGACACGCTGGTGATCGTCACCTCCGACCACGGCGAGATGCTGGGCGACCATTTCATGTGGGGCAAGACCAGCCCCTACGACCCGGCCTGGCACGTGCCCCTGATCATCCGCGACCCGCGCCGGCGCGCCACCGCCGGCACGGCGGTCGACGCCTTCACCGAATCGATCGACCTCGCCCCGACCATCCTCGACTGGCTGGGCCTTCCGGCGCCGCTCGGCTTCAACGGCCGCTCGCTGGTGCCGTTCCTCGACGGCGCGGCGCCCGCCGGCTGGCGCGACCACGTCTTCCTCGAGCTCGATCTGGGCGATCCGGTCGCGCCGACGGTGTTCCAGCGCCGCCTCGGCCTCGGGCTGGCCGAGGCCAATCTCGCGATCCTGCGCGAGAGGCGCTTCAAGTACGTGCATTTCAACGGCGGCCTGCCGCCCTTGCTGTTCGACCTCGAGGCCGACCCGCTCGAGCTGCACGACCTTGCCCCCGACCCGGCCGCGGCGCCCGAGCTGATGCGCCTCGCCCGGCGCATGCTCGACCACCGCATGAGCCACGCCCACCATGCCGAGTCGCTGATGAAGCTGACAGCCGCGGGCGTGAAGACCGCGCCGCGCGGCTGAGGCCGTTGGGCGTGACCTCCCCGGAGGAAAAAACGTCCACAGAAGATTTCGTTTGAAATCAACGTGTTAGCTATGTGTCCACGCGTGGACACCGGCGCGGTAGCGCGATTCCGTCGGACCGGCGGGCCGGCCCGCGGCTAGTCGCGCTCCCGCAGATAGGCGGCGCCGATGCGCCGGCGCACCTCCTCGGGCTCCGCGTCGATCGCCCGCACGAGCCGCCGCATCTCGTGGCGCAGGCCGTGCAGCTGGTCGAGCAGCGACATCACCAGCGCCAGCCCGTCCTCGTCGAGTCCGAAGTCCTCGCAGAGCTCGCACAACAGCTCGAGCCGTGCCACGTCCGCCTCGGCGAACACCCGCTCGCCGTCGCGCTCGGCGGGCAGGATGCATCCCGCTGCGATGAAGCTCTCCAGCCGGTGCCGGGTGAGCCGCTCGACGACGGCGACGACCATGGTGTCGGTCAGCCGGGCCGTCATGACTTCATCCCCTTGCGCGGGTCATAGGCGTGTGATTTGCGCCACTCGGCCATGAACGTCTCCAGCTCGGCGTCGATCCTGTGCGGCGAGACGATGCGCAGCCGGATCAGCTGGTCGCCGTGCCCGGCCTTGCCGCGCCGCTTCACCCCCTTGCCCTTGAGGCGCAGGGTCTGGCCGCCGCTCGCCCCCTTCGGCACCGTGACATTGACCCGCCCGGCGATGGTTGGTGCCTCGACCTTGGCCCCCAGCACCGCCTCGTCGAGCGAGACCGGCAGCTCGATCACGATGTCGTCGCCCTCGCGCCGGAACAGCGGGTGTGGTCTCACCGAGATCGTGACCAGCGCGTCGCCCGCGGGCCCGCCGCCCAGCCCCGGCTGGCCCTTGCCCTTGAGCCGGATGGTCTGGCCGTCGCGCGTGCCCTCGGGGATGCGCACGTCGAGCACCGAGCCGTCCGGCAGCGTGATGCGCCGGACCGCGCCCCGGGCGGCGTCGAGGAATTCCACCTCCAGGCTGTAGAGCGCGTCCTGCCCGCGCATGCGCAGCCCGGCGCCGCCGCCGCGGTGGCCGCGCGCGCCGCGGAAGCCGCCCTGGCGGCCATGCCGGCCGAACAGGTCGCCGAAGATGTCGGAGACGTCCTCGAAGTCCTCGAAGCCGCGGGTCGAGCGATAGGTCTGGCCGGCGCCGGTGTCGGCGTATTCGCGGTAGAAACGCCGCTCGGGGCGCTCGGCGCCGGTGGCGTCGATCTCTCCCCGGTCGTAGCGCCCGCGCTTCTCGGGGTCCTTCAGGATATCGTAGGCCGCCGAGATCTCCTTGAAGCGGGCCTCGGCGCCCTTGTCGCCCGGGTTGAGGTCCGGGTGCGCCGACTTGGCCAGCTTGCGGTAGGCCTTCTTTATCTCGTCCTGGCTCGCGGTCTTGGCGACCCCGAGGACCGCATAGAGGTCCTTGCTCGCGTCCATTCCAGCTCCGTGGCTGCGGCACCCGACCGCGGCAGGGGCGGAGATTGCGCTCCTGCGCTCGAGGCAAATGCCGGTTTTCCAGCGTGATATGTTTGATTCGCGGTGCCGCGTTCAAGTCCCGGGCGCTGGGAACGGCGCGGCCGGCGCTTCATTCCGGGCCCTGCCTCTCTAG